>NZ_JACLQM010000006.1:63350-114268 GCF_016648655.1 Streptococcus sp. 17.1 | reverse complement strand
ACATACAAAAAGAGAAAACCTATCAGGTTCTCTCTAGATGTTAGCTTTTCGTCACCCACTACAGTTGACAAGGAGCCACAAAAAAACGCCTGCTTACGAAAAATAACCGTATTACCTTTCGTAAACAAGCGTTACATGCTTATTTATTCCCATTTTTATGATGAGTGTTCCCGCTAGGCGTATGCCCAGCGGTAGACCAGAGCTAGACTAAGAAAAGCTAAGCTATTCCATCATCATAACACTCAACAAAATTGATAAAAATTAAACAAGTTCGATGATTGCCATTGGGGCAGCATCGCCACGACGTGGTTCTGTTTTAAGGATACGAGTGTATCCACCGTTACGTTCAGCATAACGAGGTGCGATTTCTGAGAAAAGTTTTTGAAGAGCAGTTGTTGATGTATATTTATCAGTTGCTTCATCATAGCTTTCAGATGCAATTTCGTTACGTACAAATGCAGCTGCTTGACGACGTGCGTGCAAATCACCACGTTTACCAAGAGTGATCATTTTTTCAACTGTTTTACGGATTTCTTTAGCACGTGCTTCAGTTGTAACGATTGCTTCGTTAATGATAAGATCTGTAGTCAAATCACGAAGAACCGCTTTACGTTGTGAGCTTGTGCGTCCAAGTTTACGGTAAGCCATGTTATCCTCCTATATTATTATTTATCGTTTTTGAGTCCAAGTCCAAGATCAGCCAACTTAACTTTGACTTCTTCAAGAGATTTACGACCTAGGTTACGGACTTTCATCATTTCAGGCTCAGTTTTTTCTGTCAAATCATGAACGGTATTAATACCGGCACGTTTCAAACAGTTATATGAGCGTACAGACAAATCAAGTTCTTCGATGGTACGGTCAAGCACCTTTTCATCGTTCACTTTTTCAGTTTCTTTCATTACATCAGTAGCTTTAGCAACATCAGTAAGGTCAGTAAACAAGTTCAAGTGTTCAATCAAAACGCGAGCCGAGAGACCGAGGGCATCTTCAGGGATGATTGTTCCGTTTGTCATGATTTCGATTGTCAATTTATCAAAACCATCATTGCTACCTACACGGGCAGGTTCAACTTGATAATTGACTTTTTTCACTGGTGTGTAGATTGAATCTACAGCCAATGTTCCCACTGGTGCATCATCTTTCTTGTTTTCATCTGCTGGAACATAACCACGGTTTGTAGCCACTGTCATAGTCGCTTTCAAAGAAGCGCCGTCAGCGATAGTGAAAAGATAATGATCAGGGTTAACAATTTCAATGTCGCTATCAGTCAAGATGTCTCCAGCAGTAACTTCAGCTGGACCTTGGACATCAAGTTCAATTGTCTTTTCGTCTTCGACGTAAGATTTTACAGCAAGTCCTTTAATATTAAGGATGATTTGCATCACGTCTTCACGGACGCCTGGTACGGTATCAAATTCGTGGAGTACTCCATCAATCTTAATTGATGTTACGGCAGCACCTGGAAGTGATGACAAAAGTACACGACGAAGAGAGTTACCCAAAGTTGTACCATAACCACGTTCTAGTGGTTCGATGACAAATTTGCCGTAATCTTTATTTTCATCAATTTTTGTTATTATTGGTTTTTCAAACTCAATCATTTATTATACTCCCTCGAAACGAACCTTGTGTACTATTGTTATTAAAGATTACACACGACGACGTTTTGGAGGACGACAACCATTATGTGGTACAGGTGTTACATCACGGATTGCTGTTACTTCAAGACCTGCAGCAGCAAGAGCACGGATAGCAGACTCACGACCTGAACCAGGACCTTTAACAGTTACTTCAACTGTTTTAAGACCATGTTCTTGTGCAGATTTAGCAGCAGCTTCTGAAGCCATTTGTGCAGCAAATGGTGTAGATTTACGAGAACCTTTGAAACCTAGAGCACCAGCTGATGACCATGCTACAGCGTTACCATGCACATCTGTAATCATAACAATAGTGTTATTGAAAGTAGCGTGAATGTGAGCAATACCAGATTCGATATTCTTTTTCACACGACGTTTACGTGTTGGTTTAGCCAATGTTTTTACCTCCTATTTTATTTTAATTATTTTTTCTTACCTGCAATCGCAACAGCTTTACCTTTACGAGTGCGGGCATTGTTTTTAGTGTTTTGTCCACGGACAGGAAGTCCACGACGGTGACGGATACCACGGTATGAACCGATTTCCATCAAACGTTTGATGTTAAGGTTAACTTCACGACGAAGGTCACCTTCAACTTTGATTGCATCCACTTCGCGACGGATAGCGTCTTCTTGATCATTTGTCAAATCTTTAACGCGGATGTCTTCAGAAACGCCTGCAGCAGCCAAGATTTTCTTAGATGTTGCAAGTCCGATACCGTATACGTAAGTAAGTGAAATTACTACACGTTTATCGTTTGGAATGTCAACTCCAGCAATACGAGCCATGATTTCTCCTTTCTATATTATCCTTGACGTTGTTTGTGTTTTGGATTTGTTGGACAAATTACCATAACACGACCGTTACGACGAATAACTTTACAGTATTCGCAAATTGGTTTAACCGATGGTCTTACCTTCATGTTTCAATCCCTCCAATTATTTCGATTATTTAAAGCGGTATGTGATGCGTCCACGTGTCAAATCATAAGGACTCATTTCAACAGTCACACGGTCACCGACCAAAATACGAATGTAGTTTTTACGGATTTTACCAGAAACTGTCGCCAAAATTTGGTGTCCATTTTCCAATTCAACAGTAAACATAGCATTAGGCATAGTTTCTACAACTTTACCTTCAATTTCAATCACGTCTTCTTTTGCCACGCAAAAGTACCCCCTAAAATTTCGATTTGATTTCCTCTGAGCACAGAGGTAACAATTATAAGTCAGACTAAAGTATTATAACATGCTTAAGTCTGATACGCAAGTAAGATTATATAATTATTTAATTGCTGCAATCGCTTTTTTAACATCAGCGAATACATCGTCGATATCTTGGTTACCTTGAATATCAGATACAAGACCAAGCTCACGGTAATGTGCAATAATTGGCTCACCTTGAGCAATATTCACATCCAAGCGGCGTTTCACTGTTTCTGGTTTGTCATCTTCACGTTGGTAATAGTCTTCTTCCTTGTAGTCAGCTGGTGGGTTGAATACTTTATGGTAAGTTTCACCTGTTTCGCGGTGAATAATACGACCACTCAAGCGTTCAAGAAGGCAAGATGGATCCACTTCGATATTGATTACTCCATCAAGCTCCAAACCAAGATCAACCAAGATTTGATCCAAGGCATGAGCTTGTTCGATTGTGCGAGGAAAACCATCCAAAAGGAATCCTTTTTCCTTAATGTCGTCTTGAGCCAAACGCTCTTTAACGATTCCGTTTGTTACTTCATCTGGTACCAATTCACCTTTATCGATGAATGATTTGGCCAAAACACCCATTTCAGTTTGGTTAGCCATAGCAGCACGGAACATATCACCAGTTGAGATGTGAGCTACACCAAATTCTTCAACAATTTTTGCAGCTTGAGTCCCTTTACCAGCACCTGGTAGACCCATAATTAAAAGATTCATCTTACGAACTCCTTATTTTTGTTTTCAAATAACTCTATCAAGGTTTTAACACATTGGTAGAGTTATCAAAAAACAAAAGAGAAGGGACAGAAAGTAACCTTTCTTTCCCTCTCAATTGTTCATGAGAAGACTTAGTCTTCAAGATTCATAAATCCAACGTACTGACGTTTCAATAGGTAACCTTCGAGTTGTTTCATACCTTCGATACCAGTTGAAATCAAGATCAAGAGAGATGTACCACCAAGCGCGATTGAGCTTGTAAGGTGCATAAACTGTTGAGCCGCAATTGGAGCCAATGAAATAAACGCGAGAAATACAGCCCCGATTGTTGCCAATCTCTTAAGCAATGAAGACATGTACTTTTCAGTCTCACGACCTGGACGAACACTAGGAATGTAAGACCCATTCTTTTGAAGATTTTCAGCAGTTTTTTCAGGATTTACTTGGACAAATGTGTAGAAGAATGAGAATAAGATAATCAATATCGCATAAGTAATCATTCCACTAGGTGTATTATACGAGAGTAGTCCTTGTAAGTGTGATAACCATGTAACCTTCGAGAAGAATGGAAGAATAGTACTAGGAATTGTTGTAATCGAGCTAGCAAAGATAACGGGAATAACACCAGCTGGATTTACTTTCAATGGAAGGTAAGAACTCGTTGGAGCCCCTTGAACCAATTTAGTATATTGAATTGGAATTTGATATTCTGCCTGTTGAACAAAGGTCGTAAAGAAGACAATCGCCAAACCTACCACAATTAACAAAGCAACTATGATATATGAACGAGTCAATTCTCCTGAACGAACATTGACAAAGAAATCCTCGTAAATCGTTGAGAACATTTTTGGAATAGAAGCAATGATCCCTGAAAAGATAATCATTGACACACCATTACCAAAACCTTTATCTGTGATTTGTTCACCAAGCCATGTCACAATTATGCTACCAGCAGTTAGAATTGTCCCAATCAATAGGTAGGTTGAAACATTTGGTGTTTTAACCAATGAAATTGATGAGAGAGTATTAAAACTTGCTGTAATACCAATCGATTGAACAAAGGCTAAAACAAGAGTGATGTAGCGAGTCGCTTGGTTCAATTTACGACGACCAACTTCCCCTTGTTTGCCCCACTCTACAAATTTTGGATAAATATCCATCTGCAAAAGTTGGACAATGATTGATGCTGTAATGTAAGGACTAACCCCCATCGAGAAGATAGAGAAGTTATTCATGGCATTACCAGACACCAAGTTAAGCATGTTCAAGAAAGGTAAATCACTTAATTGTTTCAAACTTTCCGCATTGATACCAGGAACTGTTACATGAGTCCCTACACGAAAAACGAAAATAATGAAGATTGTAAATAAAATCTTATTACGAACGTTTTTGACTTTCAATGCGTCTTTTAATAGTTTAAAGAACATAATGAGTTACCCCTCATTAGATGACTTCGATTGAACCACCTTTAGCAGTGATAGCTGCTTCAGCAGATTTTGAGAATTTAGCTGCTTTAACAGTCAATTTCTTAGTCAATTCGCCGTTACCAAGAACTTTAACGCCTGATTTTTCAGCACGAACGATTCCAGCTTCTTTAAGAACTGCTGGAGTTACTTCTGTACCATCTTCAAAGACGTTCAATTGATCAAGGTTTACAAGTGCGTATTCTTTAGCGTTGATGTTAGTGAATCCACGTTTTGGAAGACGACGGAACAATGGAGTTTGTCCACCTTCAAATCCTGGACGTACGCCACCACCGCTACGAGCTTTTTGACCTTTTTGACCACGGCCTGAAGTTTTACCGTTACCAGATGAAGTACCACGACCTACACGGTTACGGACTTTACGAGAACCTTCAGCAGGTTTCAATTCATGAAGTTTCATTATTATTTTCTCCTCTTTTTGTAAAATGCTAGCGCCTCTAACCAAGTAAGGTAGCTCAATTAGAAACTCGCCTATACATGAAATTCAGTTTAAGTCGCAAGGGAACCCTCACGACTTAAATCAATTTTTATTTAACGTCTTCCACAGTTACCAAGTGAGATACTGCGTTGACCATACCACGGATAGCAGCGTTGTCTTCTTTAACAACTGAGCTATTCAATTTACCAAGTCCAAGAGCAACAACTGTTTTACGTTGTTCTGGTTTGCGTCCGATTGGAGACTTAGTCAAAGTAATTTTAATTTGAGCCATTGTTATCTCCTTTCTTATGCCAAGTCAGATACTGAGATGCCACGAAGAGCCGCAACTTCTTCAGCACGTTTAAGTTGTTTCAATCCTTCAACAGTCGCACGAACGATGTTGATTGGAGTGTTTGAACCGAGTGATTTAGATGTTACATCAGCAACACCCGCCAATTCGATGACGGCACGAACTGCACCACCAGCGGCAACCCCAGCCCCTTCAACAGCTGGTTTCAACAATACTTTCGCTCCACCAAATTCTGAACGAACTTCGTGAGGAATAGTTGTACCAACCATAGGAACTTCGATAAGGTTTTTCTTAGCTGCTTCAACTGCTTTACGGATAGCTTCTGGAACCTCTTGAGATTTACCAGTACCAAATCCTACGCGACCATTACGGTCACCAACAACAACAAGAGCAGCAAAACGCATGTTGCGTCCACCTTTTACAACTTTAGTAACACGGTTGATAGCAACTACGCGTTCTTCAAGTTCTACTGCATTATCTTTAAATGCCATTATTAAGTGTCCTCCCTATTAGAATTTCAATCCGTTTTCACGAGCTGAGTCAGCCAAAGCTTTAACACGTCCGTGATAGAGATATCCACCGCGGTCAAACACCACTTCAGAAATACCTTTAGCTACTGCGCGTTCAGCAACAAGTTTACCGACAACAACGGCTTGTTCTGTTTTAGTTCCTTTAGAAACTTCTTTATCAAGAGTTGATGCACTTGCGAGCGTTACACCCGCTACGTCATCAATAACTTGAGCGTAGATGCCTGTATTAGAACGGAAAATGTTCAAACGTGGGCGATCAGCAGTTCCAGAGAGTTTTCCGCGAACGCGACGGTGGCGTTTTTGGCGGAGTTTGTTTTTATCTGGTTTCGAAATCACAATTTTCACCTCTTAATTATAATGCTTGCTCATGAGAGCTTTTGGTAAAGAGACAATCCAAAAAGAATTGCCAAAAGGATAAAATCCTATTATTTACCAGTTTTACCTTCTTTACGACGTACGTATTCACCAACGTAACGGATACCTTTACCTTTGTAAGGTTCTGGTGAACGAAGGCTACGGATGTAAGCAGCTGTTTGACCAACAACTTCTTTGTTAATACCACTTACAACGATTGAAGTTGCAGATGGTACTTCAAAAGTAATACCTTCTGGAGCTTCAACTTCGTCTTGGTGAGATTTACCAACTGAAAGAACAAGTTTTGTTCCTTGGAGTTGCGCACGATATCCGACACCGCGCATTTCAAGTTCTTTTTTGAAACCTTCAGAAACACCAACAACCATGTTGTTCAAGTTTGCACGTGAAGTACCGTGGATTGTTTTGTTTTCTTTTGAGTCGTTTGGACGGTGAAGTGTAACTTCATTGCCTTCAACTTTGATTTCAATGTTTTTGTTAAACTCACGAGTGAGTTCGCCTTTAGGTCCTTTAACAGTAACAACGTTATCGTTGTTTGTTACTTCAACACCAGCAGGCAAAGTAATAACTTTATTACCAATACGTGACATAGTATTTAATTCTCCTGTTAGATTATCAAGCCACAAAGTGACTAGTTTTCACGGGGATGAGTTTCATAGAATATAATCAACGAAACTCGCACAAATCATTTGAGATAAGTGCTTAGTATCAGCTTCTTACCAAACGTAAGCGATAACTTCTCCACCAACGTTCTTTTGGCGAGCTTCTTTATCAGTCAAAAGACCTTCTGAAGTAGAGATGATCGCGATTCCAAGTCCGTTAAGAACTTTAGGAACATCTTCACGTTTAGAGTAAACACGAAGACCTGGTTTAGAAATACGTTTCAAGTTAGTGATAACACGTTCACCGTTTTGTCCGTATTTCAAGAATACGCGGATGATGCCTTGTTTATCATCTTCGATAACTTCAACATTTTTTACGAAACCTTCACGTTTAAGGATTTCAGCGATACCTTTTTTAATGTTTGATGCAGGTACTTCAAGTACTTCGTGTTTAGCTTGGTTAGCGTTACGAATACGTGTCAAGAAATCTGCAATTGGGTCAGTCATAACCATTTTATATTTTCTCCTCTTACTAGTAGTTTGAATAATTCACTTGCTAGTTAATGATTGAGCTAGGCTCAGATTGTATTAAATACATTCAAATTAGATGAAACTAACTTAAATGTACCATGTTTTTACCAAGAAGCTTTGGTAACACCTGGAATTTGACCTTTGTAAGCCAATTCACGGAAGCAAACACGGCAAAGTTTAAATTTGCGATAAACTGAGTGTGGACGTCCACAACGTTCGCAACGAGTGTAAGCTTGCGTAGAGAACTTCGCAGGGCGTTTGTTCTTAGCAATCATTGATTTTTTAGCCAATTTATTTACCTCCTAGATTATTTTGCAAAAGGCATTCCAAGGCCTTTAAGCAATTCACGACCTTCTTCGTCAGTGTTAGCAGTAGTTACGATAACGATATCCATACCACGTACTTTATCAACATCGTCGAAGTTGATTTCTGGGAAGATAAGTTGTTCTTTAACACCAAGTGTGTAGTTACCACGTCCATCAAATGATTTAGTTGGAACACCATGGAAGTCACGAACACGTGGAAGTGATACTGATACCAATTTATCCAAGAATTCGTACATGCGTTCACCACGAAGGGTAACTTTAGCACCGATCGCTACACCTTCACGAAGACGGAAGCCAGCGATTGATTTCTTAGCTTTAGTAATCAATGGTTTTTGACCTGAAATAAGTGCCAACTCAGCAGCAGCTTTTTCAAGAGTTTTAGCGTTGTTTACAGCTTCACCAACACCCATGTTGATAACGATTTTATCAACTTTTGGTACAGCCATAACTGAAGAATAATTGAATTTTTCAGTCAAAGCTGGAATTACTTCGTTAGTGTATTTTTCTTTAAGACGGTTAGCCATTTAATACTTTCTCCTTTCCTTCGTGATTAGTCAAGCACTTCGCCTGATTTTTTGTTGTAACGAACTTTTTTGCCGTCAACAACTTTGTAACCTACACGTCCAGCTACACCGTTCTTGTCAAGAACTTGAACGTTTGAAGCGTGGATTGGTGCTTCTTTTTCCACGATAGCACCTTGAGGGTTTTCAGCTGATGGTTTTTGGTGTTTTTTGATGATTGCAACACCTTCAACAACAACTTTGTTTACTTTTGGAAGAGCTTTAAGAACTACTGCTTCAGTTCCTTTGTCTTTACCAGCAATAACGCGAACTTTATCGCCTTTTTTTACAAACATTTGAGTATTTCTCCTATTATTTCTTACGCCCTAATGGGCACCCTGAACATTTCAGGGGACTAAGTTTGTGTTAATTCAGATTAAAGTACTTCTGGCGCCAAAGATACGATACGCATGTATCCACCTTCACGCAATTCACGTGCAACAGGGCCAAAGATACGAGTTCCACGAGGAGTTTTGTCATCGCGGATGATTACTGCAGCGTTATCATCAAACTTGATGTATGAACCGTCTGGACGGCGAGCACCAGTTTTTGTACGAACGATAACAGCTTTAACAACATCACCTTTTTTAACAGCTCCACCTGGTGTAGCTTGTTTAACAGTTGCAACGATAACGTCGCCGATGTTAGCGAATTTACGTCCTGAACCACCAAGAACTTTGATAGTCAAGATTTCACGAGCACCGCTATTATCAGCAACTTTTAAGCGACTTTCTTGTTGAATCATTTCAATTGTCTCCTTTTAGTTTTATTAGATAATAACAGCTTCTTCCACAACTTCTACAAGACGGAAGCGTTTTGTAGCTGAAAGTGGGCGAGTTTCCATGATACGAACGATATCGCCTTCTTTAGCAACGTTGTTTTCATCATGTGCTTTGTATTTTTTAGAATAGTTGATACGTTTACCATAGACTGGGTGGTTACGTTTAGTTTCAACTACAACTGTGATTGTTTTATCCATCTTGTCAGATACTACGCGTCCAACAAGGGTTTTACGTTGATTACGTTCCATTATTAGAATTGCTCCTTTCCCAATCTATTATTTGATTTCAGATTGCACAGTTTTAACACGTGCAATTTGTTTTTTCACTTCGTTCAAACGGGCAGTTTGATCAAGTTGACCTGCTGCAGCTTGGAAACGAAGGTCGAAAAGTTCTTTCTTAAGTTCGTTTTCTTTTTTAGCAAGCTCTTCTTGAGACAAGCCACGAAGCTCAGCAACAAACTTTTTGATTTCTTCAAGTTTCATGTCTTCTCCTTATTCTGCTTCACGTTTCACGAATTTACATTTAACTGGCAATTTGTGGCTAGCAAGACGAAGCGCTTCACGTGCAACTTCTTCAGAAACACCTGCGATTTCGAACATTACTTTACCACGTTTAACTGGTGCTACCCAACCTTCAGGTGCCCCTTTACCAGAACCCATACGTACACCGATAGCTTTAGCAGTGTATGATTTGTGTGGGAAGATCTTAATCCAAACCTTACCACCACGTTTCATGTAACGAGTCATGGCAATACGAGCAGCCTCGATTTGACGGTTTGTAATCCAGTGGCTAGTTGTAGCTTGAAGACCGTATTCACCGAATGATACTTCTTTACCACCTTTAGCCTCACCGCGCATTTTTCCACGGAATTCACGACGGTGTTTAACACGTTTAGGTACTAACATTTGTTATTTGCCTCCTTTAGTGTTTTTACGAGCTGGAAGAACTTCTCCACGGTAGATCCAAACTTTAACACCAAGTTTACCGTAAGTTGTGTCAGCTTCTTCCCAAGCGTAATCGATATCAGCACGAAGTGTGTGAAGTGGAACTGTACCTTCAGAGTATCCTTCTGCACGGGCGATATCTGCACCGTTCAAACGACCTGATACTTGAGTTTTGATTCCTTTAGCTCCAGCACGCATTGCACGTTGGATAGCTTGTTTTTGTGCACGACGGAAAGCAACACGTTGCTCAAGTTGGCGAGCAATTGTTTCACCAACAAGGTGAGCGTCCAAATCAGGTTTCTTGATTTCAACGATGTTGATGTGTACTTGTTTTCCAGTCAATTTGTTAAGTTGAGCGCGAAGAGCGTCAACGTTTGATCCACCTTTACCGATAACCATACCTGGTTTTGCAGTGTGAAGTGAAACAATAACTTTGTTTACAGCACGTTCGATTTCAATAGTTGAAACTGAAGCGTCTGCAAGTTCTTTTTGAATGAATTTGCGGATTGCCAAATCTTCGTGAAGGTAATCTGCGTATTCTTTTTCAGCATACCATTTCGCATCCCAGTCACGGATGATCCCGACACGCATACCAATTGGATGTACTTTTTGACCCACGAGTTTACCTCCTTATTTTTCTGACACAACTACTGTTACGTGAGTTGTGCGTTTGTTGATTGGTGAAGCTGAACCTTTCGCACGTGGACGGAAACGTTTCATTGTTGGTCCTTCGTTTGCGAATGTTTCAGATACTACCAAGTTAGCTTTTTCCAAACCAAAGTTGTTTTCTGCGTTAGCGATAGCAGAGTTAAGAGTTTTCTCAACAATGCGAGCTGCTTTGTTTGGAGTGAATTTCAAGATTGCGATTGCATCAGCAACGTTCTTACCACGGATAAGATCAAGAACAAGACGTGTTTTACGAGGTGAAACACGCACTGTACGAGCCATTGCTTTAGCTGAAGTAATTTCTGCCATTGTGTCCTCCTCCTATTAACGACGTGTTTTCTTATCGTCAGCTGCGTGACCTTTGTAAGTACGAGTTGGTGCAAATTCACCAAGTTTGTGACCTACCATGTCTTCTTGGATGTAAACAGGAACGTGTTTACGTCCATCATAAACTGCGATAGTGTATCCGATGAAACTTGGGAAAATCGTTGAACGACGTGACCAAGTTTTAATTACTTTTTTCTTTTCGTCATTTGCTTGAGCTTCAACTTTTTTCATCAAATGCTCATCGACGAAAGGTCCTTTTTTAAGACTACGTCCCATTTTGTAGTTTTCTCCTTTAAATTGAATGTACCACAGCGGCTTGCACTAAGAAATGCTACCGAGTTGGCGGATGTTATGTGCTAAGCGACTAAATTATTTTTCGTTACGACGACGAACGATAAGTTTGTCAGATTTAGCTTTCTTGTTACGAGTTTTAAGACCAAGCGCAGGTTTACCCCATGGAGTAGATGGCGCTTTACGTCCAACTGGTGCTTTACCTTCACCACCACCGTGTGGGTGATCGTTAGGGTTCATTACAGAACCACGAACTGTTGGGCGAATACCTTTCCAGCGATTACGGCCGGCTTTACCAAGGTTGATAAGTGATTGTTGTTCGTTACCTACAGTACCGATAGTTGCACGACATGTACCAAGAACCATACGAACTTCACCTGATTGAAGACGAACAAGTACGTATTTACCTTCTTGACCCAAAACTTGAGCAGAAGCACCAGCGGCACGGATAAGTTCAGCACCTTTACCTGGTTGAAGCTCGATGTTGTGGATAACTGTACCAACTGGGATGTTTGCAAGTGGAAGAGCGTTACCAATCTTGATATCCGCATCTGGACCTGAAACGATACGTTGACCTACTTCAAGACCTTTAGGTGCGATGATGTAAGCTTTAACCCCGTCAGTATAGTGTACAAGAGCGATGTTTGCAGTACGGTTTGGATCATACTCAATTGTTTTAACAACTGCTTCAACGCCATCTTTGTTACGTTTGAAGTCAATCAAACGGTAGTGACGTTTGTGTCCGCCACCTTGGTGACGTACTGTGATACGACCGTTGTTGTTACGACCAGCTTTGTTCTTAAGAGAAACAAGCAATGATTTTTCAGGAGTGCTTGTAGTGATTTCTGCGAAATCCAAAGAAGTCATGTTACGACGGCCATTTGTCGTTGGTTTATAAACTTTAATACCCACGTTAATTTCTCCTTTGATTATTCAGCTTCAGCTGCAAACAACTCGATTGCTTTAGAATCAGCTGTAAGAGTGATGATAGCTTTTTTAGTTTTTGAAGTGAAACCAGTGTAACGTCCAACACGTTTTTGTTTTGGTTTAACAGTTACAGTGTTCACGCTAGCAACTTTAACACCTTCAAATGCAGCTTCAACTGCTTGTTTGATCAAGAGTTTGTGTGCACGTGTATCAACTTCGAAAGTGTATTTTCCTGCTTCAAGAGCAATCATAGATTTCTCAGTGATAACAGGTTTTTTGATTACGTCATACAAATTCATTATGCAAGAACCTCCTCGATTGATGAGATAGCTTCTTTAGTAACAAGAAGTTTATCTGCGTTTACGATGTCAAGTACACTTGCAGTTGCAGGAGTTGCAACAGTTACGTTTGCAAGGTTACGTGCTGAAAGTTCAGCGAATTTGTTTCCTTCTTCAACGATAACAAGTACTTTAGAATCGATGCTAAGAGCTGAAAGAACGTTTGCGAATTCAGCAGTTTTTGGAGCTGCAAATGAAAGAGCTTCAACTGCTACAAATTTATCTTCTGCAACTTTAGCTGAGTAAACAGATTTCAATGCAAGGCGACGAACTTTTTGTGGAAGTTTGTATCCGTAAGAACGTGGAGTTGGTCCGAAGACAACACCACCACCACGCCATTGTGGTGAGCGGATAGAACCTTGACGAGCACGTCCAGTTCCTTTTTGACGCCATGGTTTACGTCCACCACCTGATACTGCTGAACGGTTTTTAACCGCGTGAGTACCTTGGCGAAGGCTAGCACGTTGGCTGATTACGACATCAAATACTACTGATTCGTTTGGTTCGATACCGAAGATAGCGTCGTTAAGTTCAACTGTGCTAACTTCTTTACCAGTTTGGTCAAATAGTTTTACGTTTGCCATTTTTAACTGATTTCTCCTTTCTTATTATTTAGCAGCTTTAACTGCTGATTTGATAGTGATAAGAGATTTCTTAGCACCTGGTACGTTACCTTTGATAAGGATAACGTTTTTCTCTGGGATAACTTGTACAACTTCAAGGTTTTGAATTGTCACACGGTTGCCACCCATACGTCCTGCCAAGTGTTTGTTTTTGAAAACACGGTTAGGCGCAACAGGTCCCATTGAACCTGGACGACGGTGGTAACGAGAACCGTGAGCCATAGGTCCGCGTGATTGACCGTGGCGTTTGATAACACCTTGGAAACCTTTACCTTTTGAAGTACCAGTTACGTCAACAACATCTCCAGCTTCGAATGTGTCAACAGTGATTTCTGATCCAACTTCCAAGCCTTCAATGTTTTTGAATTCACGAATGAAGCGCTTAGGAGCTGTGTTAGCTTTCGCTACGTGGCCTTTGGCAGGTTTGTTGCTCAATACTTCGCGTTTGTCGTCAAAACCAACTTGAACTGCTTCGTAACCGTCTGTTTCAACAGTTTTAACTTGAAGCACAACGTTTGGAGTAGCTTCGATGACAGTAACAGGGATAAATTCACCTGCTTCAGTGAAGATTTGAGTCATTCCCACTTTTTTCCCTAAGATTCCTTTTGTCATGAGAAAATATTTCCTTTACTTTATTGTTTTTTCAAAAAGTTTTTTATGAGCGTTTTTTATGCTCAAAAAAGTTTTTAACGAGCGTTTTTTATGCTCAATGAATCAAGCTTTAAATTAAAGTTTGATTTCTACGTTCACACCACTTGGAAGATCAAGTTTCATCAAAGCGTCAACTGTTTTTTGAGTTGGGTTGATGATGTCGATAAGACGTTTGTGTGTACGCATTTCAAATTGTTCGCGAGAATCTTTATATTTGTGAGTCGCACGAATAATTGTGTAGAGACTACGTTCAGTTGGAAGTGGAACTGGCCCAGCAACTGTCGCACCTGTGCGAGTTGCAGTTTCTACGATTTTTTCAGCCGCTGTATCAAGCGTACGGTGTTCGTAAGCTTTCAAACGGATACGAATTTTTTTGTTTGCCATTTTTTCTCCTCTTTCGTCTATTTAAGATAATAGGCTAGCTCCTCAAGAAAACCAACACGGATTGCGTGGCAGTGCAACCAGGCGTGTCGCAACCTCTTGTATCATAGCTAAGCGCTGTATTTACAGCACCATAATATAATAACAAAAGAACCCACTCATTGCAAGGGATTTTTAAAGTTTTTTTCTTTTTTCTTTATTTTCTTTTTGACTAAACAAAAAAATCCACCTTCGATGGATTTTTTATCAACTTTCTTTAGTGTAGTCGTACCCCATGTGTTCATAGGCTTTAACCGTTGCAACACGTCCTATTCGTGTTCGCATAATAAATCCTTTTTGAATTAGATAGGGTTCATACATATCTTCTACCGTTTCTCGCTCTTCAGCAATATTAACTGACAAGGTCCCTAGACCAACCGGTCCACCACCATACATCTCAATCATGGTTCGGAGAATTTTTTGGTCGACATAATCTAGTCCTTCATGGTCCACATCCAACATAGTCAACGCCTTGTCTGCAATCTTATCATCAATGATGCCATCACCCATAATTTGTGCATAGTCTCTCACGCGCTTAAGTAGGCGGTTAGCAATACGAGGCGTCCCACGGCTACGACGTGCTAGCTCTAGAGCAGCTTCAGGTGTTATAGTCATGTCAAAGATTTCTGAAGTACGTTCAATAATTTCCTTCAAATCTGGTAGCTCATAATATTCCATATGACCATTAATCCCAAAGCGAGCCCTCAATGGATTTGACAACATACCTGCTCGAGTAGTTGCACCTACTAATGTGAAAGGTGGTAACTCTAGATGGACACTACGACTTGTTTCGCCTGCACCAATCATGATATCAATGTAGTAATCTTCCATAGCACTATAAAGAACTTCTTCCACTGCCATAGGCATCCGGTGAATCTCATCAATAAATAAGATATCACCTGGCTCCAAGTCATTGAGTATGGCAACTAAATCACCAGCCTTTTCAATTGCTGGCCCAGACGTCTGCTTTAAATTAACGCCCATCTCATTAGCTATCACAAAAGCCATGGTTGTTTTCCCCAAACCTGGAGGACCAAACAAAAGAGTATGATCTAGTGCTTCATCACGAAGTTTAGCTGCCTCTATAAAAATCTTTAATTGGTCTTTAACCTTATCTTGACCAATATATTCCTTAAAGTACTGAGGACGAAGGGTACGCTCAACATACTCTTCATCTCCTAGTAAATCATTATCTAATATTCTTGTCATAGGCTTATTTTAGCACAAAACAAAAAATGCAGTCAAAATTTGTCCATAAAAAAGAAGACAAGACTTGCCTTCTCTTTTAATTATTTCTTACCACCCTTAACTGGTGCTTTATCAGCTTTCTCTATAGCTTCTTTAATTGTCTTAGTATAGAGTTTAGCACCACGGTTAATTGAGTCGCTATCGGATCCAAAGTGAACCCCATCTGTACCATTCCAGATAGAAATATTTTCTTTAGCCACTTGATACCAGTCAGCAACCGTCACAAAGTCGTATTTCTTAGCCATCTCTAACTCATACTTACGTAACTGAATCAAAGATTGGGCCTCATTACCAGATTTACTACCATTATATGGTGTCACAAAGATAATATGGTGACCCTTAGGTAAATTCTTGATGATTTTATTAATAACGCCTTTATAGTCGTCAATCTCATTAACACCACCAGCAATGACAACATCCTTAGCAAGAGCATTACTATCCGCGTAATCTTTAAGCAAATCATTGATTGTTGATAGGTTACGACTGACAACTGCATCTATAGCGACATTATCAATACTTGATTCCAGCTGATCTTTTGATCTAAGAGCTACGGAGTCCCCTAAAACTGTCACTCCCTTATTCACACCAAATGAAGTAGCCTGACTGTTTTCCGCATTGGTACGCGTTAATTTCATCTTAGTCTGAGCTTGCGACAAACCATTAGCTTCTAAATCTTTCTCGAAGTTCCCTACAGCTGGCGCAAAGAGAGAAATAAGCACTGTAATTAAAGTAAGACCACTAAAAACATAAAGCACAATATGTCGGTACGGCGTCAAGTCTAAATCTATTCCAAAGAGACTGGCCTTTCTTCCTGCAATAAATGGCTCTATTATATAGTAGGAAAGTGTTGCGAAAACAATTGACAGAATCGTTGTCAGAATGACTGCAATAATATTATTGGTCAATTGACTAAAGATAATATATAGCGGCCAGTGAAAAAGATAGACACTATAGCTAATCTCTGCCAAATAACTAATAAGAGCAGGCTCTGATTTTCCAGGCAATTTCTCATGGAGGACACGGGCAGAGTAAATCATAACAGCCGTGAACAAACTAGCTAAAACAAAACCAAATAGATAGGTAATGCGTTCCTCAAAATGGAGAACTAAGCCCAACAATACGAGCAAGGCAAAACTTCCTACCATATAAAGGACTGTCTTTTTCAGAGTCCAAAGGCGTATATTTTTCTTGAACCTAGCGGTCGTTTCATACACACCTGAAAGTGTCGCAAAGAGAGAACCTAGGAAGAATGGATAGGCATGCGTAATTGATGAGAAATATAAGCGAGAAAAACTATCAACAAAGAAAGCACTAATAAACATTGATAGAAAACTCACCATAAAGCAGGCAAGAGATACCATAAAGACTAGGCTTCTAAATTGATTTTGATGTTTAACACGCTTAGCTAGGAACCAAAGCAAGGCACCCCAAAGAATATAATAGTGAACCTCAATAGCCAGACTCCATGTATGGAGGTAAATATGCTGGTTAAACTGGTTCTCATAATTTCCCCCGGTCAAAATCTCATAATAGTTAGTTACAAAACCGATAACAGAGGTGATTTGACGTCCAATACCTGCAATAAAATCATTTCGAACCAAGAGTGCCAAAGGGGTGCAGATAAGAACCATCAACACAAGTGGTGGTACTATCCGGTAGAAGCGTCGTCGCATAAAACCAAGGTAATCAATGCGATGCGTCCTAGATACCTCATCAATCAAAAGCGCTGTAATCAAATACCCTGAGAAGGTAAAGAAGACATCAACACCGATGAAGCCCCCAGGAAGAATACTTGGGAAGAAATGATAGATCAGAACCAAAAGAAGTCCTGTCACACGAATATAAGAAAACCAGTTAATTCTCATCCTTTAAAAATCCCCTGTTTAAATTTTCCTTTGTAGGTAACCTTATTTTCAGTAGTCAATTTTCCTTGACCATCGGCTTGGCCAGACTTGAACTCACCTTGATAAATCCAACCCTCATGAGATTTGAAGGTTCCTTGACCATTAAAGGAACCATTCTTAAATTCTCCTGTGTAGGTATCACCATTGTCATAGGTCAAAGTTCCTTGACCATTCAAACGGTGGTTCTGCATCTGACCTTTATAGGTAATCTTAGTCCCATCAATCTTGATAGAATGTTGCGTTTTTATAGTCACCAAAAACAAGGACAGGGCACATAAAATAATAACCCCTACTGTGATACGCTCAAATTGATTTCGGTCAATATCAATATTTTTAAAATCAAAATCCTTTAGTTGTTTAAAATTCATTGTCTATCCTTAATCCACTGTAACCAGTCTCGACAACCTGCAGTTACCAATTTATATGTTTCTTCAAAGTCACCTGTGTACCATGGGTCCGGCACTCCACCAGGTCTGAAAAGCTTGATTTTATCGTCATAATGCCCTGCAGATATCTGTAGAAGATCCTCAACATTTGACTCATCCATTCCCACAACTAGATCAAAGAACTCAAAATCAGCCTGACTAATCTGCTGTGAGCCCTTGGAAGAGTCAAAAGAAATAGCATATTTCCTTAAAATCTTTTGGGTACCTTGATGAACTGGATTTCCATGCTCCCATGAAGATGTCGCGCGACTTTCGATATGCAAAGACTCTCCTTGGTCCAGCTCTTTCATCACAAATTCTGCCATTGGGCTACGACAAATATTCCCCAGACAAACAAATACAATCTTCTTCATTATTCACCTCTTGCCCAAAGCTATTAAGAGATATGCTCACTTATTTTCTTTGTCAAAATTACGAACACACTTTTAAATCATGAAAGTAGGTTCTCATTAATTTTCATTTAATCAATCCATATTATACCGAAAAACTAATCAAATAGAAAGGTTTCTCTCCTAATCATATCGAAAAATTAGTAACCTTTTTTAATAGTTGCAACATTCATATTAATCCATAAGTTTAAGGCGTGAGAAAAGAGAACCTAGTTTCCTAGATTCTCCTTTTGTTGGCTTTAGATATTTGACCAAACACTTTCAAGAATGTTTGTTTGTTCACGTCCTGGTCCTACAGAGAAAGTAGAGATACGTACACCTACCAATTCACCAACACGACGAACATAATTACGAGCATTTTCAGGAAGCTCATCTAAACTACGGCAACCTGTGATGTCTTCTTCCCAACCTGGCAATTCTTCATAGATTGGTTTACAGCGTTTCAATTGCTCAAGACTAGCTGGGTAGTAATCAATACGCTCACCATCAAGATCATAAGCTACACAAATTTTTACAGTGTCAAGACCTGAGAGAACATCGATACAGTTCAAGCTGAGGTTTGTGATACCTGATACACGACGGCTATGGCGCATCACCACTGAGTCAAACCATCCTACACGACGTGGACGTCCAGTTGTTGTTCCATATTCATGACCAACTTCACGGATGCGTTCACCCACTTCATCAAATAACTCAGTTGGGAAAGGACCATCACCAACACGACTCGTATAGGCCTTACATACACCAACGACCTTGTTGATTTTAGATGGACCAACACCTGAACCGATTGTAACACCACCCGCAACTGGGTTTGATGACGTTACAAATGGGTAAGTACCTTGGTCAATATCAAGCATAACCCCTTGAGCTCCTTCAAAGAGGACACGTTTGCCTGCATCAAGAGCGTCGTTCAAGATTACAGATGTATCTGTGACATATTGCTTAATTTGTTGTCCATAAGCATAGTACTCTTCAAAAATCTCTTCGAATGATAATTCTTCAGATTCATACATCTTACTGAAAAGACGGTTTTTCTCAGCTAAGTTTGTTTTCAAACGATCAGCAAAGATTTCTTTGTCCAAAAGGTCTGCAATACGGATACCTACACGCGCAGCCTTATCCATATAGGCAGGACCAATACCTTTGTTAGTTGTACCAATCTTATTATCACCTTTAGCAGCTTCTTGCAGTTGATCAAGTTTAATATGGTACGGCAAGATAACGTGCGCACGGTCAGAAATACGAAGGCTCTCTGTTGACACACCTTCGGCATGAAGATATTCCAACTCTTTGACAAGTGATTTAGGATTGACCACTACACCGTTCCCGATAACAGAGATTTTCTCTGGGAAGAAAATACCTGATGGAATCAAGTGCAATTTAAATTTCTTACCATCGATAACAATCGTGTGACCTGCATTGTCTCCACCTTGATAACGTGCGATCACTTCGGCATCTTGACTTAGGAAATCTGTAATTTTCCCTTTACCTTCATCACCCCACTGGGTACCCACAACAACTACTGATGTCATATTATTTTGATAACGGACAGCTCCACCTTTACGAGGCTGTCCCCACCTTTCTTGAAAAACTTCACGGTGGGAATTTCACCCACAAGTTTCGCGTTACAGTTTATTATAGCAGAAAAAAGGCTATTTGTTCAACGTTGAAAGCGCTTCTTACGAAATATTCTGACAGTTATGTCTCGGTTTGCGACTGGTTGCTTACTGTGTATTTTATGTAAAACTACCAGCTATTTTATGACTAAATAATTCTACTAGCTATTTAACCTGCTTCATATAATGATTTAACTGCCTTTGATTCTTTAAAATAATTGTCTTGTCAGAATAATTTTTAATAACTACATTATATTGCTCGACATATTTTTTAGAACGTCCGTCTAATAAAATCCATTTCACAAATGCAAAATCAAATTTTTCATTACAGTCTTCTGCCATGCTAGGACGTGTCTTTCCCCTATATGTTAAATAGCGCCTAAATGCCCGATAGAGACAATTAACTCTGTTAAAGTTGAAATAGACAATACAGTCAGCTTCCCTCATGCGTTCTTCATAAAGACAGGCCGAGTAATTCCCTTCAATAATCCAATCACGTTGTAGCATAAATGTTGATATATCGTCAGTCATTTCATCAACTGTTCGCTCTTGCCAATTTGATGTGAAATGAATTTTATCTAAATGAAGAACCTCACAATTGTAGTGTTGACCTAAAAAGTTTGCCAAAGTAGACTTTCCAGAGCCGCTATAGCCAATGATTGCAATTTTCAATACAGGTCTCCTTTTTCAATTCTGTTTCCTGACTAATATCATAACACAAAGCATATATCTTAGAAGGAATTATCATTTGGAACAACTCTCGTTTGGACAAACAAGCACGTAAAGTTCTGTTTAAAGTGAGTTCTTTCTTAGAAAAATAAAAAAAAGAGACCTACAATCAAGTCTCTTTTCGATATTAAACTGCCCCCTACATGAATTTGTAAGAACTTTTCATATTGAAAATAAACAAAAATGTTGAAATATAGCTGATTTTAGGGAAATACTTTTAGGTATTTTCAATGTCAGGATTTAAAAATGGGGCAAAAGTGGGGCAAAAACAAATTAACGAAAAAAATATCGAGTTCGTGCATCAAGTAAATGATAAATTGCAAGAATAAGTGCAACATTTACTCGAACTCATCCTCTAGAGCTTCACTAGCAGTTCTGTAAGCTAAACATTTTCGTGGTCGGTGATTGATATCATATAAAGCCTTGGTTCCCAAAGCTTTTTTATGTTATAAACTCATTAAAAGAACCCCCAGTTAGATTTGGAATATTTTTTATTCTGTGTCACATAAAAATAAATAAAATGAATGGCTATAGCTAGAGCGAAGATGGTTGCAATACTCAGCACTATTGTAGGATTCGAAGCGAAAACCAAAGAGAGAATCAAGGCAGCCAGATAGAGTGTCGCTTGAGCACAGTAGTAACTTTTCGAATAGCGAAGATAGTTTTTGTTATAGGGCCCATTTGCTAGGACAGCAGCTTGGAAGAGGCCAATTCCGATATAAAAGAAGCTGATTGCAACGAGAAGATTAGCCTCAGGATTCAGAAGAAAACCCATCGAAACTGTCATCAACATAAGCCCAATGAAAATAGGATAGTGACTATAAATTATAAATAATCCCTTTTGATTGGATCCTTCGTCAATAGCATGGTCAAATTCACCAAAATAAAACAAGAACAGAGAAAGCATGATAACGAAATTAAGAACCGAATATATCGAGAAATTCTCAACTGTAAAGAAGTTAACTAGCCCAATAACCATCTCTCCAAACGTAATAATGACAAGAAGGGAGACGCGCTCGATTAAATGGGGAAGATTTACTTGGAAATGCTCATCTTTAGTAATCAAGAAAATTGGCACAATAAATGTTAGCAGAATACTAGCAATAAAGATATAGACTCCAACGTAAATAGGAAAAAGAGCTGCCAGATAGACTCCTAAGCTTTGTAGACCTGTCAACCATAGAAAACCTTTGATACTTTCCCGATCAGCACTATCGGTTGATCCTCTAAAAAACTGAACCAAATATTGAAAAAATAAGGTAAGGGTTAATGTGCCAACAGCCCAACAGGTATGATAGTACCATTGTTGCCAATTGTATCCAATCATATTGGATATAAAGAGCATAAGTCCCATGTTGATAAACATGATTACCATGTTAAATAACGAGTTTGTTCCATAGCGATTGGTATAAATGGTTTGAATCATCCAGGAATTGATGATAACCATGACAGAGATGAAGAAATCAAGTAAAGAGTCCCAAGCCAAAACACCGTTATGAATAGGGTGAATTAAAGCAGTTGCTTTTGAAATTGCAAAAACAAACACTAGGTCATAAAATAGTTCTGAAAATTCTACACGTTTATGCTTAATAAGAGTTGCCATCTTAAGACCTTTCTATTCTAGAAGTACAATTTATTATAACAGAAAATGGTAATGAGAGAAAAGGAGATGCTTAAATAACTTCATGTGACGCGAATTGTCAAAACCTTGGAGCACATTTACCTCATGTACCAACTCACAGGCAGAGTGTTTGATGATTGATAATGAAGAATGGGTAATGAAAAAATTATCGAAATGGATAGGGAATATCCCTTTTTATTTTGCTTTAAATCAGATTTTTGGATGGAATAGTAGATGATAAGACAAAATATCTTTGAAGATACAAAAAGACAAACGCCAAAAATGACGTTTGTCTACGTTCTGAGGTAGCCTTTAGGCTCCCTTTTTTCTTAGAAAATACCGATGAGTAATTGCATGCCAAGACTAGTCAGGATGATAGCGATCCAGCAAAGGGCTCCAAGAAGAATGGATTTTCCACTGGATTTGATCATAGCAACGAGGTTAGTTTTGAGACCAATAGCACTCATAGCCATGATGATGAGGAATTTGGAGAGCTGTTTGAGAGGTGAAAAGAAGCTATTGCTAACACCAAAAGAAGTAAGGACGGTAGTTAGCAGAGAAGCTAGGATGAAGTAGAGAATGAAAACGGGGAAGATTTTTTTAAGCTTTACTCCTTGGTTGTTGTCTTGTTGACGGCTTTGCCAATAGGAGAGGAAGAGAGTAATAGGGATAATAGCTAAGGTACGAGTCAGTTTGACAATGGTTGCAGATTCTAGAGTATTGGTATGATACAGACTATCCCAGGCGCTAGCTGTGGCTGTTACAGAGGAAGTATCGTTGACCGCAGTACCCGCAAAGAGAGCAAAACCTTCGTTGGAGAGATGGAGCCAAGAACCTAGAGTTGGAAAGATAAGAGCTGCCAAGACATTGAAGAAAAAGATGACAGAGATGGCTTGAGCCACCTCTTTTTCTTTAGCATGAATGACAGGGGCTGTAGCAGCAATAGCAGAACCTCCACAAATAGAGGAACCAACACCAATCAAGGTAGCTAGCTTTGTATCTAAGTCAAAAAATCTCTGGAAGAGATAAGCTACAATCAAGGCGATAGAAATGGTTGAAAGAATAACGGGAAGAGAAGATTTTCCAACTGCGAAAACTTGAGAGATATTGAGTCCAAAACCAAGTAAGATAACAGCATACTGAAGCAATTTTTTGGAGCTATAAGTCAAACCAGCATCCAGTTGTTTATAGGGAGTGAGAAAGGGGTAGAGAATCATTCCGATAAAAATGGCGAAAACAGGTGCTCCCACAACAGGCAGAAAGCCTCCTAAAACCCAAGAGATGATAGAAATGATCAGACAGACTAACAGTCCTGCCCAATTTTTTGATAGAAATGACATAAAAACCTCCGAAAATAAATACTCCTTATTATAATCTTATCTGTCAGAAAAGTAAAATAAACAGTAGGAATAAGGTTGTAAATTAACGGAATTTTGCGGTCAGAGAGCTTTTGTAGTTTAATAGATATATGTTCTTTGATCAATAAGGATGCAAATGTGGCATATGTTATTGAAAAAAATGAATTTGATGAGCCTGGATATGTGAAGTAATTATGTGAGATAAGAAAATAAATAAGAGAGTTGAAAATGTACTGCACCCCAAAAGTTAGACAGAAAAAATCTAACTTTTGGGATCAGTACAAACAGTGCTTTTTTTGTTGAAATCGCAAAGAATCTAAGCTTTCTTTTTGCAGATAACATTCGCTCTTTTATTTTCGGTATGATTGAGTCGATGCCCCGTTCTCGACCGGTTATTATTGCAACTTATCGAATGCTAGAGCACTATGCCATCACTTTTTGGAAGAATACTTGGAGCAATTCTACGCAGAATGGAATGCGAAAAAGTGATAATTAAAGAGACAAAAAAGCTGAGAATATGATTTCCCAGCTTTTTTGAATGCGATAGAAATAGCAACTAGACTATTTACGAAAGGCCTCAATAATGTAGGTGAAGCCAGTAACTAAAAATGAAAAGGCAATGACATAAACGACAAAGACACCTGTAGCCACTGGATTGAACAGAATCACTAGACCTAGTAAAAATACAAGCAAGGCTACCCACGTGATATTGCTACCAATAATAGGGAAAATCAATCCTAGACGATTGCCTTTAAAGAAAGCAATAATGGCTTCTACAATTAACCAAATTCCTACAATGGTCGGAATGACGACCGGCAGGGTCACAAAGCCATAAGCAACGAGGTAAAGAGCTAAGAGAAGACTAACAAACCCTTGGAAAAGATAAACAGGTGAGCGAAGCTCTTTTGGTGCAGAGAAATAGCCTAAAATAGCTGCTATAGAAGAAACCAGTAAACCAAATGAAATCCACCAGCTGTAAGCAACAAGATTAGCTACTGGGTTTGTAAATAGGAAAAGTCCTAAAAGGACAAAAACAACTCCTGCAAGGAATAGCAGTAAACGATTAGAAAATTTCATTTCAATACCCCCTATATAGTATAGTCTGATAATTAAACTATTATACTTATTTTTATAGAAAATGTCAATAAAATAAATAAACAATTTGGAAGTTTCAGTCTGACTTACAAAAAGAAAAGGAGTTTCCACTCCTTTTCACAGATTGAAGACAAAGTCCTTATAAAAGTGTCTTCTAAAGATTTTAACTTCAATCTGAAGCGAGGTTATCCTCGCTTTTTCTATTTATCAAACAATTCCTTATTTTCAATCAAGAGTTCTAGTGGAGATTTTTCTCTTGCTACAATAAAACCAGGTTCATATTGGGTATGAAATGTTCTTTTCTGAGAAGTTGGATCAATATACAACTCTTCTCCATCTTCTGTGTATAGTTGGTTGCCTCTTGTTAGGTAAAGTAAATCCTCTAAGTGTTGTCCATTAGTATGTAGGAAATGCTCGATGTATTTGACAGCTTTTAAAATCTCACTTACTTTATCAGAGTATTCATTCGATTCAAGAACACTCTTTTCTAACTCAATCTCTTTACTAGTTCCAAATAGTTGGGTTGGAGTTGCGTTAAAATATTCTGCTATCTTATCCAAATTTGCAAAGGTAGGATAGCTTTTTTGTTTTTCATAATCAGAGATGGACTGTTTACCGATTCCTAAATCTTCCGCAAGTTGAGTTTGACTTACTCCTTTTTCTATGCGTAGTCGTGCCAAATTGGGTCCAAAATTTTGAATAATAAAGGTCATGGGAAACTCCTAATTTTATTTTTAACTTATTTTATCACCTATAAACTTACAAATCAAGTTTTTAGTTGACTATCCAAAATAATTTTTATAAAATATATTTATAACTTATAAACAAGTTATAAACTATACAAAATGGTTCGTAAGTTTAAGGACAGTGAGTGAGGAGGAAGTTGAGGGCGAGACTATGACTTATGACTATTCGAAGCCTTGGAGCTAGAAATTGTGTGGACAAGGTCAAGGGACGAGCCTGACGGGAAGTCAGGCGAAGTCCTGCAGACTGTCGTCCAGACAATTTCTAGCCAAGCAAAAGCTGGCTATTCTAACAGCCAGCAAAAAGGTACACTTAGGACAACGTCCAAAGAACGACGGAACGAGCAAACGTTGATTTGACGGTGTTTCTGAGACCTAAAAAATCTAAAAGAAGGGGGGACAATTTTGTTGGTTTCTTTACAAGATTTAAGAAGCATTCAAGAACGATGTGAAATAGGAGAATTAGTACAGATGTTAGATGTCAGTATTGATAGATTAACGGTTATCTGGGATACAGACACTGGTTCCCTAAGACGAATTTTCAAAAATCTGAAACAGGCAATAAGTACAAGAGTTGACTCATTTGAAATATATGATAATGTTCGAGATGATGTCTTTACTTTAGCTAAAGTTTTTAATGAGTATGATTCGATCAATATTATATTTTTTCAATTATCCACTTATGGAGGTGAACAATTGATTCGAATTGATTTCAATCCTAATACTTTAAAAGAATTTGATGGAATGAAAGTATGGCGACAATTAATGTACTTTGCTAGATTGAATTCATTGACGGTACGTTTGTCTCGTTTTGATTTGGCATTTGACATTTTTAACAGGCCTGAAATCGTTAATTTGCAACATATTAAAGGTGGTGTTACCCATAAGGTCTTCTATGGTCGAGGGGGCGAATTAGAGACGAAATATTGGGGTTCTAGCGGTAGTAATGTACAAGTTAGGTTATATGATAAGAACAAAGAAATCATTGCTCATAAGCGCGAAGAGAAGCTAGATTTGGCTGTAAATCCGTTTTGGTGGAGACTGGAGTTCCAACTCAGAACCAAAGCGATTGGTGAGGAGATGGTCCAAGATATTATGAATCGACTTGATAATTTCGGATTTTATAAGCTAGAACATATTCGAGTAGAGCAAAGAGCATTTACAATTATCTTTCTCAATAATCCTGAACTGTTATCATTAGCTTTTCCAAATTTAAAATCTGACAGCATCAAAAAGAAAAAAACAAGAGTCCGCAAATTATTGAGAGAAGAAACGAACCAATTTGCGGAAGAATTAAAAGAAGTATTAATACAGAATCTCCCTAAATTAAATACAGAATTAAAACTACTTGTAGGCGAGTTTCTGAATTTAGAAAATAATTAAGGAGGATAACTATGGATAATAATTTAATTAGTAACAAAGAATTAATTGAAATGGGCTATCGCCCTCATACAGCGAATGATATCATTCATCAGGCAAGAGAATTACTTGTATCACGAGGCTATACATTTTATAATCGCAAACGTTTGATGGTTGTTCCAAAAAGTGTTGTAAATGAGATTCTAGGAACAGAGGTGGCGTAATATGGCAAGTGTTCGTTATCGAAAGCGAGGAGATAGTAACTTATGGACCTATGAAATTCGTAACGAAGGAAAAACTGTTGCTCATAATAGCGGTTTTAAAACAAAAAAACTTGCAGAGTCAGAAGCTGAACCGATTCTGCAAGAACTTCGTTTAGGGAAAAGAATTTCTAGAGATATTTCTCTTGTCGATCTATATCAAGAATGGCTTGAACTAAAAATTCTACCGAGTAGTAGATCGGAAGAGACAAAGAAAAAATATCTTCTCCGTAAAAACACAATTGAAAGATTATTTGGAAATAAAAAAGTCACTCAAATTCGTGCGAGTGAATACCAAAGAATTATGAATAAGTATGGACAAACAGTTGGTAGAAATTTTCTTGGTAGATTGAATACTGGGATTCATCAGAGCATCCAAATGGCAATTGCCGACAAAGTTCTAATAGATGATTTTACACAACATGTCGAGTTATTTTCATCCAAAGAACAACAGATGACAGAAGAGAAATATTTACATACAGAAAGGGACTATCTGGATTTACTTTTAGCAGTAAAGAAAAAATTTGATTACCAACGTTCAATTGTTCCTTATATCATCTATTTTCTATTAAAAACAGGCATGAGGTTTGGAGAGTTAATAGCGTTAACTTGGAATGAAGTTGACTTTGACAGAGGACTGCTAAAAACATATAGGAGGTTTAATACCCTTTCTCATAAATTTGTCCCTCCAAAAAACAAAACGTCTATTCGTATGGTACCGATAGACGAAGAATGTATCAAAATTTTGCGCCTTTTACAAACGGAGCAAGAAAGAGCAAACATGGAGTTAGGAATCAAAAATCGATATCGAATGATCTTTCAACATTTTGGATATATTCATTCAGTTCCAGATATTGCAAGCGTCAATAAAGCTTTGAGTGTTCTCTTAAATGAGTTGGACATTTATCCAATTATCACGACAAAAGGAGCACGTCACACCTATGGAAGCTACCTCTGGCACAAAGGGTTTGACCTTGGAGTTATTGCAAAAATTCTAGGGCATAGAGATATTTCAATGTTGGTAGAAGTATATGGACACACTTTAGAAGAGAAAATTTTTGAGGAATTTAATCAAATCAGAGATATCTGGAAAGATTGCTCATAAAAAAATGTGGGGCAAACGATGGGGCAAATGCTCTTAAGACAAGCAAAAAAGCCTTGGTTATCAAGGCTTTTACTGTTGGAGTTTGATGCCCCCTACAGGGCTCGAACCTGTGACCCATGGATTAAGAGTCCACTGCTCTACCAACTGAGCTAAGGAGGCTGGATGCTGTATTGGTACCGATGATCCACCGTTTGTATTGAACCCGCGACGTAAAAAAGCAGGTGGGCGACTCGCTACTAACTTCAGTTGCTTCTGGGTGAGCCAGCCTGCACACTGTTAATAGACCTCTGTCTCCCGATAATACAAAAATTAGTCGGTCAACACTTATATGTGGATTCGTATACCACAGCAATTTCTATGTTTTTATAATACCACTTTTGAAAATTATTGCAAGAGGAAAAATCAATTTTATTGCAATCGTTTTCGTTGATTCCTCTCGTATTACCTAGATAACTTATCGATCCGTTCTTTATTAGCTCCAAGAGCTCTTTCATATTTCCCGGTTTCATTGGGTTGGAAATAATTCACACCTCTTAATTTATCCGGAAGATATTGTTGTTTGACCCACTTTTCAGGATAAGCATGGGGATACTTGTAATCTTGTGCATTGCCCAGTTCCTTGCTTCCAGCATAGTGTCCATCTCTCAAATGACGAGGAATAGGTAAATTCCCTGATTTTCTAAGGTCTGCCAAGGCAGCATCCATAGCCATATAAGCCGAATTCGACTTAGGAGATAAAGCTAAGTCAACAACTACATTGGCAATCAAAATACGCGCCTCTGGGAAACCTACTTTCTGTGCAGCTTCCAAAGCTGTAACCGTGTGAACTTGCGCATCAGGATTAGCTAAACCAATATCCTCGTACGCAATCACAGTCAAGCGTCGTGCTAGACTAGGGAGATCTCCTGCTTCAACCAAACGTGCTGCATAGTGAAGACTGGCATTAACATCAGAGCCTCGAATAGATTTTTGCAAAGCAGAAAGTACATCATAGTGTCCATCACCGTCTTTATCCATGGTGATATAGCTACGTTGTAAACTATTTTCCACTGTATCTAAAGTAATATGGCGAAGCCCATCTTCTGAAGCTGGCGTCGACATGACAGCTAAATCTAAGGAATTATAAGCCGAACGTAAATCACCATTAGTAGCCGTAGCAATAAAATCTAGAGCATCCTCATCTAACTGGACATCAAAGTCAAAGCCACGCTCCTTGTCCTCTAGAACACCTAGTATAGCTTCCTTAATATCCTCGTTAGAGAGTGGTTCCAACTCAAATATTTGTACACGACTACGGATGGCTGGTGTGACAGAAAAAAACGGATTCTCCGTTGTAGCCCCAATCATGATAATATTACCATTCTCTAAGAGTGGCAATAAAAAGTCTTGTTTAGCTTTATCCAAACGATGAATCTCATCTAGAAGCAGAACTAAGCCACCTGAAAATTTAGCCTCTTCCGCAATTTCCTGTAGGCGTTTCTTGCTATCAACAGTAGCATTAAAGGTTCTAAAAGCAAATTTTGTTGTTCCTGCAATAGCACTAGCTATTGAGGTCTTCCCGATTCCTGGTGGCCCGTAGAGAATCATTGACGACAGCATATTCGCTTCTACCATACGGCGAATAATTTTACCTTCACCAACCAAATGCTTCTGACCAATCACCTCTGAAATTGTACGTGGACGCATGCGTAGAGCAAGATTATCTGGCATCTTCTCTCCTTTTTTAACTGATTTTTTCTTATTATAATAAGCATATACTATTTTGTTATAAAAAGAAATTATAAATAGTTCTTGTCAAACCTAAATTCTTATGATAGAATGTTTTGGTATGTGGTGCTAGCACATCCGTAATAAATTCTACCTAGGAGGAAAACACGAAATGGCTAAAGTATGTTACTTTACAGGACGTAAAACTGTTTCTGGAAACAACCGTTCACACGCTATGAACAAAACTAAACGTGCCGTTAAACCTAACCTTCAAAAAGTTACTATCCTTGTTGATGGTAAACCTAAAAAAGTTTGGGCTTCAGCTCGTGCGCTTAAATCTGGTAAAGTTGAACGCGTTTAATCTTATTGGATATTAAGAGAGATGGCTTCAGTCGTCTCTTTTTTTGTTCATCGTCTTTCCCTTTTGGCTATACTTATGTTATAATAAAGAACTAACAGATAATTCTTATAGAAAGAAGGTGTCAGTATGGGATTTACAGATGAAACTGTTCGTTTCAACCTAGACGACGGTAGCAAAGATGAAATCAGTAATACTTTGACAAATGTCTACCGTTCGTTAGCTGAGAAAGGTTATAATCCTATCAACCAAATCGTCGGTTATGTTCTGAGCGGTGACCCTGCTTATGTTCCGCGTTATAATGACGCCCGTAACCAGATTCGTAAATACGAACGTGATGAAATCGTTGAAGAACTCGTTCGCTATTATCTTAAAGGAAATGGAATTGACCTCTAATGCGAGTAATGGGACTTGATGTTGGCTCAAAAACAGTAGGAGTTGCGATTAGTGATCCCCTCGGTTTTACAGCCCAAGGCGTTGAAATTATTAAAATTGACGAGGAGGCTGAAGAGTTTGGTTTCGACCGACTAGGCGAGCTCGTTAAAGAATATAAGGTAGAAAAATTTGTTGTTGGTCTTCCTAAAAATATGAATAACACTGAAGGACCACGTGTTGAGGCAAGCAAAGCCTATGGTTACAAAATCAAGGAAATCTTTGGAATTCCTGTAGATTACCAAGACGAACGCTTGACAACTGTTCAAGCCGAGCGTATGTTGGTTGAACAAGCAGATATCAGCCGTGGTAAACGTAAAAAAGTTATTGATAAATTAGCTGCCCAACTTATTCTACAAAACTACCTCGATCGAATGTTTTAAGAAAGTGTAATAGAGACCTAATAGTCAAGTGACAATCTAGTAAACTGCCAAGCAATATACTAGATTTCCTCACTATTCAGTGCTCTCTACAAAAAGGAGAACAATATGTCACACAATCACGACCACAACCATGATCATGAAGTCATCACTTTAGTAGACGAACAAGGAAATGAAACACTTTTTGAAATCTTGTTGACTATTGATGGACGCGAAGAATTTGGTAAAAACTATGTTCTTTTGGTACCAGCTGGTGCTGAAGAAGATGCTAATGGAGAAATTGAAATCCAAGCATACTCATTCACTGAAAATGAAGACGGTACTGAAGGCGACCTTCAACCAATCCCTGAAGATTCAGATGCTGAATGGGATATGATTGAAGAAGTTTTCAATAGCTTCATCGATGAAAACTAAAAAATAATCAATGCCATAGGCAAAGAAATGGCTTGTTAAAAAGAGATTGGGATATTGTATCTCAGTCTCTTTTTTAGATATTTTTTATTAAATGTAAGAAATTAGAGGAAAATTGACTAAATGGTATTATCTGATATACTTTAAATAAGACAATTAGGAGGCAAGACCCTTCTATTTATAACTTTCCAAATGTCAACAAAGGAGTTTAATTGTGAGTCCATACAACGAAGACAATACTGTAGATTCAAGTGGCTACCAAGGTTATCATCGAAGCCACCATCGATCTCATACACAAGATAGTCAATTCGAAAAGATTGAAGTGACAATTCAAGGACATACCGAAGAATCAGATTCTTCTCAAATAGAGAAAAAAACTAAGATCTCACTTCCATGGAAGCATAAAGGTCATATCCTGATTTTCAGTTTGATCTTAAGTATTTTTAGTATAGCAGTTCCCTGCTTTACAGACTTTGCCAATAATATACAGTCTCAAAACCTTTACATTGCAAAAATGTTTGCCAATGGTAGCTTACCCTACTCTGACTTTTTTGCGACAGGCGGCTTCTTTTATTACTTACTAGTTTCTCTGGCTTTCCGTTTAGGATCAACTCTTTGGCTGATTCCTATTCAATTCCTTACCTACTATCTTTCTGGAAGTTACCTTTACAAGACTGTCATGCACATGACAAACAAGAAGGAAATTGCCACTCTAATTAGTATTATTTTCTATGTCACTAATGGAACACTTGGTTTTGGTGGTCTCTACCCTATCCAATTTGCTATGCCTTTTGTCCTAGGTGCCATCTTCTTCTTAACTCGTTACTTTGCGGGTCACAGTCGTGATGAAGCCTTTATTCTTTACGGCTTCGCTGGCACTGCGGGAGCTCTTTTTGAAGCTCGAACTCTTATTTTCTGGATATTGTCACTTGTGACAATCTTCGTTTACAACCTTGTCAACAAACACTTTGCTCGTGGTTTTTATCAAGTTCTTTGTATTATTTTTGGTAACATTCTAGTATTGTATCTATGTCTTTACTTTATCCTAAATTTACAAATTACATCGGACTATATTAACCAAGTTTTGGTTTACAACTTTACACAACTCGCTGTAGAAAAAAATGACTTTCTACTTACGTTAGCTTACCAAAGTTTTGCTGTTATAGGCTCTGGATTACTTGTTGGTGCACTGACTACAAGCAACCACCTTCTTGGCGATGCTAAAGATAAGAGCATCAAGTGGGTACTACTCCTTAGTTTTATCTTTACAGTAGTTTACAGCTTGTTCTCTCAAAGCTTTGGGCTTTACAGTATTCTCAACATCGTACCTTATGGTCTAGTCTTGACAGCACTTTCTTTAGATGATGCTATTAAAAAGAGAGCAGAGCGAACTTCTCACCGACGTCGTAATGGTAACCAGATTCACACACTTAAAGTTTTTGGTATCTTCCTTAGTCGTAATTACTTCTTACCTATTGCAGTCTTTGCATTTGCTTTCGCGATGCCAATCATTATATTCCTATTTAATTTAGGAAATAATACTGAACGTAGTACTGTTGCAAATTACCTCGCTAAAAATACTAAGAAGGATGAAACTATCTACGTTTACGATTCATCAGCAAAAATTTATTTGGAAAGCGGTCGTAAAGCAGCCTCACAATTTGTTCTTCCAGAACTTAACACAGCTAAATCTAGTCATCAGAAAGCTCTCTCAGATACTATTATCCAAGATTCAGCACAATATATCGTTGTCCAACAAGATACACAACTACCTTCTGATGTTAAATCTACACTTTCAAAAAACTATAAAAAAGCCCCTGTAAAAGGCGTTGAACGATACACTGTTTACGTCCTAAAATAGGTCAAAAAATCAATATATAGTGGTTGAGATAAAAATATACCACAATATATTGATTTTTTTTTGCCTAGTGCTATAATTAGTAGCGAGGTGATTTTTAGATGATTACATTAGAAAAAGAAAAGGTTACAATCAACCCTGATATCAAAGTCATCAAACGTGATGGTCGTATGGTTGTCTTTGATTCAAGTAAAATATATGAGGCTATCCTAAAAGCAAGTGAAGCTATTACACCTATCACACCCTTGATTGAAGCAAAGTTGGAGGGAATTGCCAACCGTATTGTTGCTGAAATCAATGACCGCTTCACTCAAAATATCAAAATATATGAAATCCAAAGCATAGTAGAGCACGAGTTACTCGAAGCTAACGAATATGCTATCGCTCAAGAATATATCAACTATCGTACCAAACGTGATTTTGAGCGTTCTCAGGCTACTGACATCAATTTCACCATTAGTAAACTTGTTAATAAAGACCAGGCTGTTGTTCACGAAAATGCTAATAAAGATAGCGATCTTTACAATACGCAACGTGATTTAACCGCAGGAATTGTCGGAAAATCTGTAGGACTTAAGATGCTTCCTCCACACGTAGCAAATGCTCATCAAAAGGGAGATATCCATTTCCACGATTTAGACTACAGCCCTTACACACCTATGACCAACTGTTGTTTGATTGACTTCAAAGGCATGTTGGCAAATGGTTTTAAAATTGGTAACGCTGAAGTTGAAAGTCCTAAATCCATTCAAACTGCAACAGCACAAATTTCACAAATCATCGCAAATGTTGCCTCTAGTCAATATGGTGGCTGTACTGCAGACCGTATCGATGAGTTTTTAGCTCCTTACGCAGAACTTAACTACAAAAAACACTTAGCTGATGCTAAAGAGTGGGTAGCTGAAGAAAAACGTGAAGACTATGCACGCGCCAAAACGCGTAAAGATATCTACGATGCTATGCAATCTCTTGAATACGAGATTAATACGCTTTTCACTTCGAATGGACAAACTCCCTTTACCTCCCTCGGTTTCGGTTTAGGGACAAACTGGTTTGAGCGTGAAATCCAAAAGGCTATCCTACAAGTTCGTATTTTAGGACTTGGCTCCGAGCACCGTACAGCCATTTTCCCTAAACTCATTTTTACCTTAAAACGTGGACTTAACTTAGAGCCTAGCTCACCTAACTACGATATTAAGCAACTAGCTCTTGAATGTGCAACAAAGCGTATGTATCCAGATGTCTTGTCATATGACAAAATCGTTGAATTGACAGGTTCCTTTAAGGCTCCTATGGGATGTCGTTCCTTCCTCCAGGGGTGGAAGGATGAAAATGGTGTTGAAGTTAATTCTGGACGAATGAATCTGGGTGTTGTAACCCTTAATCTTCCTCGAATTGCCCTAGAATCTAAGGGAGACCAAGATAAATTTTGGGAAATTTTTGAAGAAAGAATGGGAATTGCCAAAGATGCACTCGTCTACCGAGTTGAACGTGTCAAAGAAGCTACACCTGCTAATGCACCTATTCTTTATCAGTACGGGGCCTTTGGCCAACGTCTAGGTAAATTCGATAATGTAGATCAACTCTTCAAACATCGTCGTGCAACTGTATCACTTGGTTATATTGGGCTTTATGAAGTAGCATCCGTTTTTTATGGTAGTGACTGGGAGACTAATCCAGAAGCCAAAGCATTCACGTTAGATATCGTTAAATCTATGAAAAATGCTTGTGAAAGTTGGTCTGACGAATATGATTATCATTTCTCTGTTTATTCAACACCATCAGAGAGTTTGACGGATCGTTTCTGTCGTTTGGATACTGAAAAGTTCGGTGTCGTGACTGATATCACAGATAAAGAGTATTACACCAACTCTTTCCACTACGATGTTCGTAAAAATCCAACACCATTTGAAAAATTAGAATTCGAAAAAGCTTACCCCGAAGCTGGCGCAACTGGTGGATTCATCCATTACTGCGAATATCCAGTTCTCCAGCAAAATCCAAAGGCACTCGAAGCTGTCTGGGACTTTGCTTATGACCGTGTCGGTTACCTCGGAACGAATACTCCAATTGATAAATGCTACAAGTGTGACTTTGAAGGGGACTTCACCCCAACAGAACGTGGATTCATGTGTCCTAACTGTGGCAACACAGATCCTAAAACAGTTGATGTTGTCAAACGTACTTGCGGCTATCTAGGAAATCCACAGGCACGCCCAATGGTTAAAGGACGCCACAAAGAAATCTCTGCTCGAGTCAAACACATGAACGGTTCAACCATAAAATATGAAGGTAAACACCTTTAATAAGACCTAGAATACATTATAATAAACTAGAAGCAGCTGGATGATACCTTCCAACTGCTTTGCTTATTTCATTTTTAGAAAGGAATATAATGGGAAAATATCAGTTAGATTATAAAGGTATGCAACAAGTGGAACGTTACCACGAAAAAAATGCAACTGTAAAAAACGATAAAAAAGCACGTGTCCAAGCCCTTTTGAAAAAAGCTGGAAAGAAGAAATAATATGATCTTACGCCGACCGAGTCAAACAGATAAAGAAGCTATCTTAGAGATGATGGCTGAATTTGAAAGGGAGCAATCTGCTCATGATGGTGGATTTTGGAACCCCGACAATTTTGTTTATGAAGAGTGGCTGGAAGAAAATATTCAAGCGGAAGCGGGACTCAATATTCCTGAAAACTGGGTTCCTGCTATCCAGCTGGTTAGTTTTGACGAAGCGGATCATGCTCTTGGTTTCCTCAACCTTCGTCTCCGATTAAATGACTACTTACTAGAAAAAGGGGGCCATATTGGCTACTCTATCCGTCCATCCGAACGAGGAAAGGGTTATGCGAAAGAATCACTCCGTCAAGGCTTACAAGTAGCTAAAGACAAGAATATTCATCGTGCTCTGGTCACTTGTAGTATCAAGAATCCTGCTAGTCGAGCTGTTATATTAGCCAACGGTGGCCAGTTGGAGAACATTCGCCATGAAACTGAGCGCTATTGGATAGATTTGGAGTAGAATCATGACATGGAATACACCAAAACCACAGGAATGGAAGTCTGAAGAACTTAGCCAAGGACGTATTATTGACTACAAAGCTTTTAATTTCGTTGATGGTGAAGGCGTGCGTAACTCCCTTTACGTCTCTGGTTGCATGTTTCATTGCGAGGGATGCTATAACGCTGCCACCTGGTCCTTTAAGGCAGGAATTCCCTATACTAAAGAACTTGAAGAACAAATCATGAGGGATCTAGCTCAACCTTACGTACAAGGTCTCACGCTACTTGGTGGTGAACCCTTCCTAAACACAGGAATTCTCATTCCCCTAGTCAAACGCATTCGTGAGGAACTCCCGGAAAAAGATATCTGGTCTTGGACTGGTTATACTTGGGAGGAGTTGATGCTTGAAACTCCTGATAAACTAGAACTTCTTCAACTCGTTGACATTCTCGTTGACGGCCGCTTTGACATCACTAAAAAGAACCTTATGCTCCAGTTTCGAGGATCATCTAATCAACGTATTATTGATGTCAAAAAATCTCTTAATCAAGGAGAAGTCGTTATTTGGGACAAGCTAAATGACGGTCAAACGAACTATGAACAAGTCGATCGTAAAGATATGCTATAAAAAAGTCTGAGCTTATAACTCAGACTTTTTATGCAATTTTAACAAAAACTAGCTCATTATTAGAGGATAAATCCTCACGATAATTAAACTCATCAAAAGACAATTTTCGTAAATCATTAATCGTTTGACAATTCTCCTCCATAACAGCTGTCAAAAAAGCCCCTCTTGCCTTTTTGGAAATCGTAGAGTGAGTCTTAAGAACCCCATTGCGGTCTTCCATAAAACTAACCGTGAATAACTGCTTACGAAGAGTTGGACTAAAAACATCCTCGAATTCACTTGAAAGCAAAGAAACAACCGGAACTTGACTCTCCTCTAAAAATTGATCATATTCAGCACGCCAATAGTTTTTTAAGGACTGACCATCAACCTTAATCTTCGTATGAAAGTCATGACGATGTTCTTGAATCGGGTAAAAAGCGGGAATGATTCCATAAAAAGAAGATGTGATAAATACTTGTTGGTCTAAGAATTCTTTTTCACATGTGGATAAGTCACTACGTTTGATGTGACGATACATCAGTCCATTAAAAAGCTCGATAGCCGGATAGGTTTTCGCTTCTCCCGATAAAATCGCAGCCCAGCGCTGCTTTTCTTTCTCAGCCTGCTCAGGCTTTATTTTATAAGCTGTGGATAATTCATCTGTGGACAATTTTGCCATTTCAGTTAGGATAGCCGCACTCTTTTCGGATAATTTTTGAGACGAAACTTCCTTACTGGCCTTCATTTCTTTTGCGGTTGGAATTAAAAATCTAATCATACTGATATTGTAAAGTCAAGCAGGCATTTCGTCAAGAATTCTCTCCAACAAAAAAGAAGCTAACGTTCGTCAACTTCCTTTTTTTGTTAGTCATCTAAATCAACAAAACGACCTAGAATATGTACATTTTCTGCGATGGAGACAAAGGCTTTGGGATCTGCCTTTCTCATATAATGCTTGAAGTCAGTATACTCTTCACGCGTAATAATCGCCAGTAATACTGCTTTCTTTTCGTGATTATAAGTCCCTTCCGCATCATTAATCAGCGTTACTCCACGGTGGAGTTTCTTCTGAATCATCCTTACAACTGGGTCAGGATTACTTGTGACAATCATAGCCTGCATTTTCTTTTGTTTTGTGAAAATCGCATCTGTAACTCGACTAGAAACAAAAATAGTCACCATTGAATAAAGAGCATATTTCCAACCAAAAAGAATGCCCGCAAAAACCATGATAATTCCATTGACAATCAAGGAGATATTACCAACATCACGACCTGTTTTCTTACGAATAGTGAGGCTAACGATATCCGTCCCCCCACTAGAGATACGTGATTTTAAACCGAAACCAATCCCCGTACCCATGACCAAACCACCAAAGATAGCATTGATCAAAGGATCCTCTGTCAAGGTTACATGTGGCATCACCTGAATAAAAAGGGAGCTCATCGTTACTGTAATGAAGGTAAAGATTGTAAATTTATGGCCAATCTTGTACCAAGCCATAATCAAGAGAGGGATATTAATCGCATAGAAAGTCAATGATACTGGTATCTCAAAGCCCAAAGTTCTAACACTCAATGCCGATAAAACCTGTGCCAAACCTGTTGCTCCACTGGAGTAAACATGTCCAGGTTGAAAAAAGAAATTAACGGCGATTGACGATAAGAGACCATAAAGTAAAGAAGCTGAGACTTTTTCAGTATATTTTTCACGGGAAATACTACGTACAGCCTGCAAAACGCCCATTTTCTTCGCAGACTTTTTCGCTACAAATTTAACATGTTTATGAAGAGGTGCTTTATTCATTTTCTAAATCTACATGAAGGGCAAGTTCTTCCAACTGTTTATCAGCCACAAGACTTGGGGCCTGAGTCATAGGATCTGATGCCTTATTATTTTTAGGGAAGGCAATCACTTCACGGATATTATCTTTACCTGCAAGAAGCATAACAAAACGGTCAAGACCGATAGCCAAACCACCATGTGGTGGGAAACCATAGTCCATAGCTTCAAGAAGGAATCCAAATTGCTCATAGGCTGATTCTTCAGAGAAACCAAGGGCTTTCAACATACGTTCCTGTAGGTCTTTATGATTGATACGTAGACTTCCTCCACCAAGCTCATAACCATTCAAGACAATATCATAAGCTACAGCACGTACCTTGGAAAGATCTCCTTCAAGCTCTGCTGCAGAATCTTCTGTTGGCAAAGTAAATGGGTGGTGAGCAGACATATAGCGTCCTTCTTCTTCAGACCACTCAAACATTGGCCAATCGACAACCCAAAGGAAGTTGAACTTAGTGTTGTCAATCATGTCAAGTTCTTTAGCAATTTGATTACGCAAAGCACCAAGTGTGTTATTAGCGATTTCAAGTGTATCTGCTACAAAAAGAACTAGATCATTCTCTTCAAGGTGTAAAGCATCTGTCAACTTATCTTCAATACTTGTCAAGAATTTAGCAACTGGACCTGCTAGAGCTCCGTCAGTCATCTTAACCCAAGCAAGACCTTTAGCGCCAAATTGTTTGGCAAACTCTGTCAACTTGTCAATACTTTTACGTGAGTATTTGTCTGCATTTCCTTTGACAACAATTGACTTAACAGCTGGCGCTTCAGCAAACACTTTGAAGTCTACACCCTTGACAACCTCTGTCAAGTCTTGTAAAAGCATGTCAAAGCGTGTATCTGGCTTGTCAGAACCATAGTTATTCATGGCATCATCGTAAGACATGCGTGGGAATGGTAGTGTAACTTCAATTCCTTTAGTTTCTTTCATAACCTTAGCAATCAATCCTTCTGTAATATCTTGGATTTCTTGCTCATTAAGGAATGACGTTTCCAAGTCAACTTGTGTAAACTCAGGTTGACGGTCTCCACGCAAATCTTCATCACGGAAACACTTAACAATTTGATAATAACGGTCAAAACCAGCATTCATCAATAATTGTTTAGTGATTTGAGGACTTTGCGGAAGAGCATAAAAGTGACCTTGGCTAACACGGCTTGGAACCAAGTAATCACGAGCACCTTCTGGTGTAGATTTTGTCAACATTGGTGTTTCAACATCGATAAATTCCAAGTCATCAAGATAATTACGGATGGCGTGAGTTACTTTTGCACGGAGCTTAAAGTTTTCCAACATCTCTGGACGACGAAGATCCAAATAGCGGTAACGCATACGTGTATCATCACTAGCCTCAACACCATCTTTGATTTCAAATGGTGTTGTTTTGGCAGTATTAAGGACTTTAAGGTCTTCAACTTTAAGTTCGACAGCACCTGTAGGCAAGTTATCATTAGCTTGTTCACGCGCTTCAACAGTTCCTGTTACTTCAATAACAAATTCGCTACGCAAGCTTTCAGCTGTTTCAACAACATTAGCATCCGCATTTTCAGGGTTAACAACCAACTGCATCAAACCTTCACGGTCACGAAGATCGATGAAAATCAAACCTCCGAGGTTACGACGGCGAGATACCCAACCTTTCAAAGTAATAGTAGTTCCGATGTGTTCACTACGAACACGTCCGGCATACATAGAACGTTCCATAAATACACTTCTTTCGTTAATTTTTTAGTCTTAACTATTATAGCAAAAAGCCCATCAAAACCCCACCCATTTCAGGTTAGAATTTTAATAGACTTTCTTTTTTATAAAACTATTTGCCAAATTGTTTCAACAAATCACTAGTATCCACGTAATCCTCAGCAAACTCTTCAAAATCTTCAAAACGATAATCGGCTGTTTCTAAGTCAAGTAAACTATTCCAACGGAATCCGTAAACATCTTCAATGATAACACTAAGTTCATCAGTTTCCTCGTCTACCTGCCATCCCAAATAACGTTCCTGGGTTTCAAAACTCAAGACCACATCTTGACAATCCTGACGCCAAACTTGACCAAGTAATTGCTGACACATCGCATGATCACTTGCAGGCTCATCATTAAACCAAGTAATATCATGTTTATCAAGAAAGGCAATCAACTGCCAAAACTGTTGTTGGAAACGAATGGACATACTGCGATCAAAAGCCAAACTGAACTTTTCACTCCGTTTGAGCATATCAACTATACTAACCATACGCCCCCTACTTTTCTAACTGTTCGAGGACTGCAGCAAAGTTTTTAGTTAGCTCTTCGAAACTTACAGTAACTTCCTCACGAGTAGCATTATTTTTGACATTAACCTGACCTGACTCCACTTCACTCTCACCTAATGTGATAACCGTCTTGGCCTTGAAGGTATCTGCTGACTTAAATTGTGCCTTAATCTTACGTCCAAGATAATCACGTTCAGCCTTAAATCCTTGATAGCGGATAGCTTGAACTAACTCAAGAGCTTTGCCATTGGCACCTGAACCAAGTACTGCAATGTAAACATCCAGATTTTCTTCCACCGGAAGCTCAATACCTTGTTTATCAAGAACCAAAAGCAAGCGTTCTAAACCAAGTCCAAAACCAAAACCAGCTGTTTCTGGACCACCGAAGTATTCAACCAAACTATCGTAACGACCGCCTGCACAAATTGTCAATTCAGACTTATCAATAGTGGTAATAAATTCAAAAATCGTGTGGTTGTAGTAATCAAGACCACGTACCATATTAGTATCAATCACGTAAGGAATGTTAAGACTATCAAGCATGGTACGTACTTCGTCAAAGTGCGCTTGACTTTCTTCATCTAAATAATCAAGGATAGATGGAGCATTTTCAACGGCAACCTTATCTTCTTTTTCTTTTGAATCGAGTACTCGCAAAGGATTTTCATCCAAACGACGTTGACTATCTTTTGACAAACTTTCACGCATTGGTGTCAAATAGTCAATCAAGGCCTGACGATAAGCCAGACGACTCTCAGTATTTCCAAGGCTATTCAAATGAAGGGTAACATCCTTAATGCCAAGCGTATTAAAGAGTTGGTAGGCCATAGCAATGGTTTCAACATCTGTTGCAGGATTTTTTGATCCAAAGCACTCTACACCTAGTTGGTGGAACTCGCGCAAGCGTCCTGCTTGAGGACGTTCATAACGGAACATTGATCCAATATAATAAACTTTAACAGGTTTTTGGACCTCTGGCGCAAAGAGTTTGTTTTCTACATAAGAGCGTACAACCGGTGCTGTTCCTTCTGGACGAAGTGTAATATGACGGTCTCCCTTATCATGAAAATCATACATTTCCTTAGTAACGATGTCAGTTGTATCACCTACTGAACGTGAAATGACCTCGTAATGTTCAAACATAGGTGTACGAATTTCACCATAATTGTATTTCTTAAATGTTTCACGTGCAACATTTTCTACGTACTGCCATTTGGCACTATCCGCAGGTAAAATATCCTGCGTTCCCTTAGGTTTTTGAAGTTTCATAATGATGATACAGGCCTCAGATAGACCTGCCCTCCTTTTCCGTTATTACAGATATAATCACTCTATTCTATCATAATTTATATAGCTTTTGGGAAATGGTGGAGGATTTTTCAACGTCAGAAAGAAACAGACCTCTCGGCCTGCCACAATCATTAATCTTCCTTATAAAGAATGAAGGTCACAATGAAAGATACCACAACAGAAATTACAAGACCTGCAATAGCTGTGTAAAAATATTTAAGTGTATCTTCACCAATATACGCAGCAATCGTCAAGAGACCTGGGGAACCACCCGCAAAATTTCTCGCACCTAAAATACCAAGGAAGAAGCCACCTACTCCCCCGGCAACAATAGATCCTATAAGGGCTGCTTTATTTTGTAAAGTTACCCCATAAAGAGCCGGTTCCGTAATTCCACAAATCGCAGTAATCCCAGCAGATGAAGCCAGAGCTTTTTTATTGGTATCCTTAGTTTTTAAAGCAATAGCAAGGGCTGCTCCACCCTGAGCCACATTTGAAGCCAAAGCACCTGGCTGTGCAATCGTATCATAACCAATAGTCATACGGTTATTGATTCCAATGGATACTAAGCCATAGTGAGTTCCTGTTGTAACCATTAACGGGAAGGTTGCTCCTACAATTGTCGGAACAACCCATGGGCCAAAGTTTTCCAACCACTTAAAGAAGTCACCCAACCAGTTACCAATGACAGCACCAATTGGACCTAAAATCTAAAGTGTTACGATTGCAGTAATTAAGGTCGTAATCATAGGAACCAAGAAAAACTTCACAGCTTTTGGTGAAATTTTAATCGCAAAGCGCTCCACGTAACTCATAAACCAAACTGCCAAAATAACAGGGATAACCGTTGATGAGTAAGAAGTTAATGTAAGAGGAATACTAAAGAAAGAGACGCCATGACCTGATTCCTTGGCAGTTGTCACAATCTGAGTAAAAGTTGGGTGTAATAAAATAGCACCAATCAACATCCCCAATTGAGCATTCGTCTTAAACTGTCGAGCTGCTGAGGCACCTAAAAATACAGGTAAGAAATAAAATCCAGCATCGCCAATAAAATTAAGAACTTGATAGTTAACATCATCTACAGCTACTACCTTAAAGACAACCAAAAGGGACAAAACGGCCTTGATCATCCCTGCTGCTGTAATTACTGGTAAGATTGGGGTGAAAATCCCAGAAATAAGAGCTAAAAAGCTTTGAAGAGGAGTTCTATCTTGTTTTTCCGATGATTCCTTAGATACTTCATCCAGATCCAATAAACCTTCTAAAGCGCGGTATACATTTGGTACATCACTCCCAACAACAACTTGATACTGGCCACCACTCTTAGCCAAACTCACCACACCATCGATAGCTTTAACAGCCTCATCATCAGCTTTAGAATCATCTGCTAAGGTAAAACGTAAACGTGTAGCACAGTGTGTTAGATTCTGAACGTTCTCCTTTCCTCCTACAGCTTCTAAAATCTTCTGACCTGTCTCTTTATAATTCATGACACTTCCTTTCTATATTCATAAAAAGAGAGAACAGGCTGAGCCCGTCCTCTGCATTTTTTCTATTATGACCAAACTTTATCAGTAATTGTTTTAATCAATTTCAATTTATTCCACTCATCTTGCTCAGTCAAGATATTACCTTCTTCAGTTGAGGCAAAACCACATTGAGTTGAGATACCAAGGTTCTTAAGTGGTACAAGTTCAGCCGCTTCATGGATACGAGCAATAACAGCATCTACATCTTCCAAAGCTGGATCCTTAGAAGTAATCACACCAAGTACCAATTCAACATGATCACGGTTATTCCAAATCGTTGGAAGTGGTGCGAAGCTACCTGAACGCGCATCATCGTATTCCAAGAAGAAGATATCATAGTTCAATTGACCAAGATATTTAGCGACTGAATCATAGCCACCTTCAAAAAGATAAGTTGACTTAAAGTTCCCACGACAAATGTGAGTAGCCAAAGTCAAATCTTCTGGAAGACCTTCCAAAGCTTTATTGATAGTATATACATCATCCTCAGCAATTTTTGCCAACTCAGCTGTTTTCTCAGGATTATTTTTTTCATTCTCAAACTGTTGAATCAAATAACCCCAAGTCGTATCATCCAATTGTACATAACGTGCACCCAAATCGTAGAAATGTTGGATGGTATCATGGTAAGCTTTAGCCAAATCATCAAGGAAATCTGTCCATGAATCATAGTAATCAGCATAAAGATCACTACGGTGGTCACGGTTAATGATGAGTGATGGACTTGGAATAGTTACTTTTGGAGTAATTCCTTCAGGAGTCACTGATTTAAGATATTCAAAGTCACGATAGAAAGGATGATTAGGATTTTCAGCAATTTTACCATTGATACGAACGTTAGTTGTACGTGTCTTAGCTCCATGGAATTTATATGAATCCTCTTGTTGGTAAGCTTCAAAACCAGTTAGGTTCCATAGGAAGTCAAGGTGCCACCAAGAACGACCAAATTCACCATCAGAAACGACTTGAAGGCCATTTTCTACCTCATGATGAACCAATTCCTTAACCAATTCATCTTGTACTTTCAACAATTCCTCTTGCGAAATCTCACCATTGGCAAATTTTTCACGTGCTTCTTTTAAAGCTTGTGGACGAAGGTAAGAACCAACATGATCAAAATGATAATGAACTTTACTCATAGTTATTTACTCCTTTTTATTCTTTCATTTAATGTAATAATAAGCCTATTCTAGCACTTGCTGTTATAGCTGTGAAATATGTATTTACTATCAAATTGTATAGTTTTTAACTATATGTTTTCTTGAGAAGTTTTTTGTCAAGTAACTTTACTTTACAAAAAAGATATGTTATTCTGTTATAGTTGATTTAAAATCAAGAACATAAATATTAATTCGGAGGAAATAAAGAAATGGCAGTACCTGCACGTCACACTTCAAAAGCGAAGAAAAACAAACGTCGTACACACTACAAATTGACTGCTCCATCAGTACAATTTGACGAAACAACTGGAGATTACTCACGTTCACACCGTGTATCACTTAAAGGATACTACAAAGGACGTAAAATCGCTAAAGCTAACGCAGCTAAATAATAGAAGGGAGATACCATGCGCGTAAATATTACACTTGAACACAAAGAATCTGGTGAACGCTTGTACCTTACTTCAAAAAACAAACGTAACACTCCAGACCGTCTTCAATTGAAAAAATACTCACCAAAATTGCGTAAACACGTAATCTTTACTGAGGTAAAATAAGGATTCAATACGAATCAATACAAAAGAAAAACGCTGATTTCAAGCGTTTTTTCTTTTTGTCAATTGCAGTTTATTGCACTGTATTTCAATTCAAACTCTACCTTTTTCTCTACCTTTTTATCGTAAAATCTGATTGGACACGGTTTGTGTCCAAGTTATTTATAAATAGCTTTATATCAACCTTTAGCAAGGTTGTACAACTTATTCATAAAAAATAAATAGATCTGATTGAAGACAAAGTCCTCAGAAGTTATACTTCTGGGGACTTTTCTTGCTTCGAAGGAGTATAATAAAAGAAAAGGTATTTGATGAGGTACTCCTATGTTTCACAAAGATAATCCTGAATATAATCGTCGTCAAATAGGTTTCTATACACTTGATGAACTTGTGCCTAAAGACCATTTTCTAAGAAAAGTTGAAGAAACGATTGATTTTTCTTTTATTTATGATGTTGTTGAGGATAGTTATTCTTCAGATAATGGTCGCCCTAGTCTAGCCCCTGTTTTGTTAGTTAAGATTCCTTTGATTCAATGTTTTTATGGCATTCGTTCTATGCACCAAACCATCAAGGATATCGAGGTGAATACGGCTTATCGTTGGTTTCTTGGCTTATCTCTGGATGATAAGGTACCACATTTTACAACTTACGGTAAGAACTATAGCTGACGCTTTCAAAATAAAGAATTGTTAGCACACATTTTTAGTCATGTGCTTCATCACGTTTTGGAGGCGGGGCTCATTGATCCCTCAGAAATCTTCATCGATGGGACACATATCAAGGCAGCTGCTAATAATCATAAGTACAAAAATGTTGTTGTTGATCAAAAAGCTAAATTCATGAGTGAACAACTGGATGTTGAGATTAATTTAGACAGGAAGAAGCATGCAAAAAAGTTCTTAAAGCCCGCCAAAAAAGGCGAAGCTAAATCTAAGAAACAATCAACGACTGATCCAGATAGTGGTTGGTTTCACAAGGGAGAACACAAGGAAGTCTTCGCTTATAATGCTCAGGTAGCTTGTGATAAACATGGTTGGGCCTTGGCTTATACAGTTGAAGCAGGTAACATCCATGATAGTCAGGCCTTTCCTGTTCTTTTCGCCAAGTTAGAACCCTTCTCCCCTGAATTCATTATTGCGGATTCAGGCTACAAAACACCTAGTATTGCCAAGTTTCTTTTAGAAAAAGAGATTACGCCAGTATTCCCTTACACTAGGCCAAGAGTAAGAGAGGCTTTCTACGTCCTAAAGACTTTGTCTATGACGAGCATTTTGACTGCTATCTTTGTCCAGAGAACCAGGTATTAACTTACCGTACAACGACACGTGAAGGTTATAGAGAATATAAAAGTAATCCCGAAATTTGTAAGACCTGTCCCTTGTTAGCGATTTGTACTGAAAGTCGCCAGCACCAAAAAGTTGTTGTGCGTCATATTTGGAAAGATGCCTTAGAAATCTGTGAAGATATCCGTCATCAAAGTGGGATGAAGGAACGGTACCAACACCGGAAAGAAACGATAGAACGTTTATTCGGAACAGCTAAAGAATATCATAACTTGCGTTATACCAGAGAAAAAGGAAAGTCCAAAATGGAAGATAAGGTTGGGCTTACTTTGGCATGTCTAAATATCAAAAAATTGGTAAAAATGATGGTAGGGAAGACCTGTTATTTTATCCAAATACCTCAATATTATTGGATTATGGGAGAATTAAGTGTGAATATAAAAAAAGACAAACATCAAAAACGATGTTTGTCTTCATTCTGAATCAGAATTTTAATAGGAATTCTGATTTTTTTATGCAAATCCATTTAAAAGCCAAAGGGTGTTTAATTATTATTTATTAAAATATAGATAAATATCATTTGATTAGTATTTGTTAAGTAGGAGTGCTTAATTCAAACGACCTCATTATAATGCTTATCACATACATTAAAATAATAAAAAATTGAAAGAAGGTTGAAAAATAAAAATAACATGCTATAATTATAGCGTCTATATGAATAGGGAACATGGGTAGTAGTAACTCGAAGCCAACCTGTTTGTAATATTTTGACTCTTTTGGGGAGAGTTGAATGATTACTTGTTGGTACTTGGTGCTATGTGATATGGTATTGGGATAGGGTTATCATACCGATGTTTTGATTTGTAAGATGGGGATAGAGCGTAAGTAAAGGGGACGCTCTTTAAAATGGGGAGAAGTTTTTATGAAATATATGTAAATTAGCAATACTGCTGGATTCAAAAACACTTTTATTAGCAAAGCGTTTTTTCTCCTGCAGTTTTTTTATTTATTAAATAGTGTATTTTTAAATTCGGGGGAGAAGACTAGAAAATCTCAAAACAATTGATATCCTTGGATGATATGACTTAGTTTTCTTGTCTTACTTCTTGAATTTTATACGTAATGATAGTCTTTTTATTGAGACCTTTTTCTTTATCTACTTTACATCATTTGCAAAACAAGACCAATAGCGAGGGCATTCCCTTTAATGCTTTTGGAGAAAGGATAACTCATTTTCCTTTTTATTGGGGATAATAAAGTGATAATGTAGAGTCTTATTTGTCAATATTATATTGATTTCGTATAGGTCATAGGGGGGGATCTTATGGGAAAATTAAATATTATGGTTGTCTTTGGGACAAGACCAGAGGCAATTAAGATGGCGCCGTTAATTCTTGAGTTGAAAAAAACATCAAGAAACCATTAATACTATTACAGTAGTCACAGCTCAACACCGTCAAATGCTTGACCAGGTTTTGGAGACTTTTGAAATAGTTCCTGATTATGATTTGGATATCATGGGAAAAAAATCAATCACTTCAGGAAATTACTTCTAAAATTTTGGCTAATTTTGATCCAGTTGTTAAGAAAGAACAACCTGATTTGGTTTTAGTTCATAGTGATACTACAACAACTTTTGCTGCTGGATTGGTTGCATTTTACAATAAAGTAAGTATTGGTCACGTTGAGGCTGGGCTTAGAACTTATGACAAATATTCACCATATCCAGAGGAAATGAATCGTCAGGTGACGGTTGTGACTAATTCTATCCATCATGCTGTTAAGCTGGTAGATCTCGGTATTAGTACTAGGATTATTGGTGGTAAGGTTAAACATTCAACAGATGCCTCTATTGGAAGTACAGCTCTGGAACAAATCAGACAACTGAATTTTGATTGTGCTTTCATTGGTGCTAATGGAGTTGATGCCAATTATTTCACAACGCCAGATATGGAAGAGGCGGTCATTAAACGAACAGTGATAGCTAATGCGCAAAAAGCCTATGTTCTAGCTGATGCTTCTAAACTTTCTCAACCTATGCTAAGGTAGCCGAGGTTGAGAAAGTAACCATAATCACAAATGCTTCGGAAGAAGGGCTCCTTAAATAATTAAAAGAGAAAACGAGGGTTATTGAAGTATGATTTATACTGTGACGCTAAACCCATCAATCGACTTCATTGTTCGTATCGACAAGGTAGAGATTGGTGAAGTTAACCGTATAGAGAGTGATGATAAATTCGCTGGCGGTAAGGGTATTAATGTCAGCCGTATTCTACAACGTTTAGGAATTGACAATACTGCTACGGGCTTCATCGGTGGTTTTACAGGACGTTTTGTTACAGACAGTTTGGATGCTGAAGGTATTAAAACTACTTAGAATGGTGAGACTGTAATGGTATTAGGAAAAGTAAGTGATTTTTTAATCAAGCATCAAAGATTGTTAACATACTTAAGTATTTTTGCTGCGTTAATGTTATTAATGCGCTTAGTGTATGATGATGTTTTGATTGACCATGATAATCCCATCGTTTTAGCAATCTTTATAGGAATACTAGTTCTTTGGACCCTAGCATCTTACCTTAATCGAAGACAGCATATGCTATCCCACTTTATCTTACAGAGTTCGAAACTTATTAACGTCTATGCTGTAGACTTAGATTATCGTTTTATTGCGGTTAATAAGAATGATATTCGGCTCATGGAAGAAATCTTTTATTTCACTCCCAAAATTGGTGACTTTCCAATGAATTATCTTAATAGTGAAGATGCTGCGCGTTTAAAAGCAAATGTTGATCGTGCGAAAAAGGGTGAAACATTTATATTTATGGATACTATTAAGACAGGCGACAAAACGCTTTACTGGCAAAATATGTATTCTCCCATTTATAACAATCGCCAAAAAGTGATTGGTGTTTTTTGTTTTGTTCTTGATGTTACAGAGCAGAGACTTCATGAACTTGAAATACAGAGGATGGCATACGAAGATGTTTTAACACGGGTTCATAATCGACGATATATTGAGCTTGCTTTTGAGGAATGTCTGACACGTAAAGAAGAACAAATTACGGTTATTATATCTGATTTGGATAAATTCAAAGAAGCAAATGATACCTTTGGACATGCTACGGGAGATAAGATTCTAATTGAATTTGGTGATATTTTAACGAAGATAATGCCTGAAAGTGCTGTAATAGCAAGGTTAGGTGGAGATGAATTTGCGGTTTTACTCCCTGGAGTTTCTGAAAATCAAGCTGAATTTTTAATAAAACTTGTTCAAGCAGAAATGACTCTCAAAGATATGGGGATTACAGCATCTTTAGGTGCTTATACGGACTCTTATCAATCACATAAAAACTTCGTTGATTTTTTTGCAATAGCTGATAAGAAAATGTACGAAAATAAAAGTCAGAAAGGAAAATCAAATGTTTGACATTATTCTAGTCGATGACGGTAGTGGAGCTGATTTTGCACCGTTATTTGCAATAGCTGATAAGAAAATGTACGAAAATAAAAGTCAGAAAGGAGAACGTCGATGATGTTTCAAGATGTTGTTATTGTCATTCCTGCCTATGAACCTGATGACCGTTTGTTGGAACTTTTGAAAAATATTCGGGATAAGGAAAATCAAATGTTTGACATTATTCTAGTCGATGACGGTAGTGGAGCTGATTTTGCACCGTTATTTGCAATAGC
>NZ_JACLQM010000006.1:0-63250 GCF_016648655.1 Streptococcus sp. 17.1 | reverse complement strand
AAGGAAAATCAAATGTTTGACATTATTCTAGTCGATGACGGTAGTGGAGCTGATTTTGCACCGTTATTTGCAATAGCGCAGAGTAACTATGCTTGTCATTTGCAAAGACACGCTGATAATAAAGGAAAAGGTCGTGCTTTAAAAACGGCTATTTCATATATTTTGGACAATTTTCCTAATGCCAAAGGAATTGTGACGATTGATTCTGATGGTCAACATACCTACGAAGACATGATGAAATGTTTGGCTGAATTTTTGCAACATCCTGATAGTTTGGTGCTGGGTGTTAGAACATTTGAAAAATCTGTTCCTTTACGTAGTAAATTTGGAAATTTATTGACAAGAGACGTCTTGGGGGCTATGACAGGTATGAACGTTTCTGATACGCAAACGGGGCTTCGTGTGATTCCTATGTCATGGTTGCCAAAACTCTTAACCGTGGAGGGTGAACGGTATGAATTTGAGATGAATATGTTACTTGAGGCAAAAGAGGACAATATTCTGATTTGTGAAGTTGGCATTGCAACGATTTATTTGGATGAAAATCAGTCGTCGCATTTTGATGCGATTCGTGACTCGATTAGAATTTACAAGGTTTTCTTCAAGTACATTTTTTCAGCATTGTTTTCCTTCTTGGTTGATATTGTTGCTTTTACGATTTTAATTTCTTTGTTTAATGGATTGAGTTTTAGTGCGGTGACGTTAGCTTCGATTTTAGCGCGTGCGATATCATCTGTTGTTAATTTCACCTTGAATCATAAGGTGGTCTTTAAACGAGGTCAATCAAATAGTGCGATAAAATACTTCACTTTGGTGGTAGTACAGATTGTTTTGTCAAGTTTATTGGTAACAGTTCTAGGAAATGCCTTGACGACGCTGCCAATTTCATTGGTGAAGATTTTAGTTGACGGTACACTTTTCTTTGTCAGTTATTTTGTGCAAAAACATTTGATTTTTAGTGGAGGTGAGAATGAAGACTAGTAAGAGGATACTCTATTTCGTTGCATTTGTAACGACTGTCTTTTATTTAACTTGGCGTTTGGTGGCGACTATTCCGTGGCATGATTCATGGTTTGCGCTGATTTTTGGGATTTTATTGTGGGGAAGTGAGGTAGTTTCAGCCATTACAGGCTACATTCTCATTTGGAATAAGCAAAAGGACTTTGAGCTTGAAAAGCCTGAGATTGCTAAGGAGCGTTACCCAGATGTGGATGTTTTGATTGCAACGCATAATGAGGATCCAGAGTTGCTTTATAAGACGATTAATGCCTGCACTTTTATGGAATATCCTGATAAGTCTAAGGTGCATATCTACGTCTGTGATGATACCAATCGTCTAGAAGTTGCCAAATTGGCTGATGAGCTTGGTGTTGGTTATTTTGGTTTGGCGGATAATAAAGATGCCAAATCAGGAAACTACAATAATGCTTTACGTCAGACGTCATCACCTTTGGTGGCGACATTTGATGCGGATATGATTCCTTATCGTGAATTCCTGTTGGAAACTGTGCCTTATTTTGTTGAACAAGTTGAGGCTTATGAAAATGGTGACGATTATGATAAGTCAAAAGTTGGTTTGATTCAAACGCCACAAAGTTTTTACAATGCTGATATTTTCCAATTTAACTTGTTTTCAGAATCAACCTTACCAAACGAACAAGATTTCTTTTCCAAAGAAATTAATGTTTGCAATAATTCGCACGGTGCAGCGGTTTATACGGGGTCTAATACGCTTATTTTCCGCAAGGCGATTGAAGATGTTGGTGGTTTTCCGACAGATACCATTACGGAGGATTTCGAGCTAGGTGTTCGGATGAATGCGGCTGGTTATGTAAATTATTCGACGAAAAGTCCAATGGGTAGCGGGTTAACGCCAACAGATTTGAAGAGTGTCATCAAACAGCGCGCGCGCTGGGGACGTGGCGTTATTCGCAGTAGCTACAATATGAATATCTTCTTTAATCCCAAATTGACAAAGGGGCAAAGAATTGTTTATATTAATGGCTATCTTTATTGGTGGTCTTTCTTTAGACGGTTATTGTATATCTTGGCACCGATTTTATATACGGTTTTCCATGTGCGTGTGGTGGTGTCAAATATCTGGCTACTGTTCCTATTCTGGTTGCCAAGTTACGCATTGACACACTTGTCAATGCGAGAAGTCTCAAAACAATACCGAACACAGGTTTGGGGAGAAATTGTGGAAACGATTTTTGCTCCGTATTTGTTTATTCCCATGATGTTGGAGTCCTTTGGCATTAGCGATAAAAAATTTAAGGTGACACGTAAGGGAAATGATACGTCGTGGACGTTGTACCTTTATGCGCTTCCTTATCTTGTTTTATGGGGATTAGCCGTTTATGGTTTGGTGACTTTTAACTATGGAAAATTTGGTTCAGAGCTTTTTTATGGAAGTATTATCAGTTTTTGGTTGATTTATCATATCATCAATTTGACCTTTGCGATTTTCTGTGCGCTTGGTCGTCCGATTTATCGCTCAAGTGAGCGTTTTACTGTTGATGAAGCTATGGTTATTGAGGTTGATGATGATTCTTACCAAGTGAGAGTCTGTGATATTTCAGAAACGGGGATTTCATTCTATACGGATTTACCATTGTATTTGCCGAAAGAAAAAGAACTGACGCTTAATTTGCAATCACGTGATTACCATGCGAGGGTAAAAGGTCATGTTGTTCGTGTTTTTGCGATTGATAATGGTTGGCGCTACGGCGTTCAATTTTCAGAAATTCCTGAAGCTGATAAGCGCGAATTTTATCAGTACATTTATGACCGCATTAATCACAATCTTCCGAAGGAAAAAGACCCTTGGATGACAACATGGGATGATTTACTTGAGAACTTTAGTCAACGTTTCCAAAATAATGAACGTCCTGTTTCAGCCTATGACCAAGTAGCTTTTCCGAAAGTTCGTGTTAATGAAGAGGTTCAGGTTGCTGGAAAAAAATGCCAGCTTAGAAAGACAGATTATTATTACATGACATTTTCTGGAAAATTGACAAATCCTAAAAAAGAACCGAATGTCGCATTTACCTACAAAGATTTGCCAATTCAGTTGACTTTTGTGTCCTATGATATTGATAGAGACGAATCGCTTTATCGAGTTACCAATTTAGCGGATTTGGATAGCTTACCTGCTTTTAAAGCCTTAGCAAATGAATGGAGAGGGAGAGTATGATTAGTATTGCTAGATTACTGTTGTTCTTTGTGATTACCATGGGGTACAATGCCTTTTTACGTAATACTGTGAAGATGAATCGCAGTCTGACATGGGTGTTTACATTTTCAGTCATTACATTGGTATTGTACCTTGGTAGTTTGTTAGGCTTTATGTTGCAGACCGTGTATGTCATTTCTGTTTTAGGCTGTCTTTTGAGTCTTTATTATCTTTGGGCGGTATGGAAAAAGAAATATCGCTTTGGGAGACTTGATTATATTGCGCTTGGAATGATGGCTTATTTGCTTTTATTTGGAATAACGCTCTGGCATTCACCGCTTTTACATTATGATAATTTTACGCATTGGGCAACGATTGTAAAATTTTTCCATATCAATAATGCTTTGCCAACACAGCAGGATACGATTATTAGTTATTATACCTATCCTGTTGGAAGTTCACTTTTCATTTATTTTTTCACGACTATCGTAGGCTTTTCAGAAGGTAGTATGTTGGTCGGGCAATTCTTCTTGATTGCTTCCAGTCTTTATGCCATGTTTGCGGCACTTCGTGATGATCGACGTGTCTTAATGGTTAGCATGATTTTTGCTTCGTTTGCTGTTTTTAATACGTTCAACGTTGCTATTCGATTAAATAATTTGCTGGTTGATTTTCTGCTTCCGGCCTTGGCCTTGGCAGCCATAGCAGGTTGTTTTGTCTATCGTAATCGTTTCTGGTTTTTGTCGCTAAATACGGCGGTAATTCTTGGATTATTAAGTATCGTCAAAGTAAGTGGACTTTTCTTTGTCGCTCTCGTTTTAGTAGTTTATGTGGTTTGTATTGTGCGTTTACTTGTTCGTAAAAGAGCACGTTTAAAAGCACTAGTGCTGCTCATAATGACCTTGCTAGTCAGCTGTCTTCCTTTTGTTATTTGGCAAAAGCATGTGACGGATAATTTCCCAAATGCCTCAAGTGCCAAGCATGCGGTGTCCATGTCAGAACTTGGTCAGGTATTGACTGGAAATCTGTCAGGCGACCCACAAAAAATTATCACTCTTTTTGTCAAATCGGTGTTTACGTTTGACAGTTTGGCAAGCAATGGAATTTTGATAATCAATCTGATTATGCTGATTGCCTTTATTGTGATTGGCATTCGTTTGAAATATAAGAAATTTGTCTTGTTGACTTGGGGATTTGTTGATATTTCGATTGTGACTTACTATATTGGCATTTTACTCATGTATCTGACAGCAATGCCGACTGATGAAGCGTTAGAATTAGCAGGATTTGAGCGCTATGCTTCGAGCATCGTTATCTTTGCTTTTGGTTGTTTGACCATGGCTTTAGCATGGGTAATGGACAAGTGTCTGTATGAAAAAATCATTAGTAAACGTAATGCTAGGTCTTACAAGAGCTTATTTAATAAACACTTGTACCAATACGCGAGCCTTGTTTTGACAGTTTATGCCATTGGAATGTTCTTGTCAGAAAATAATAGCATTGTTTACAATAACAATCAGGAAACAAACGAGGTCGTAAAAGAAATTCATCAGTTTACTGGAAGTCAGAGTAATTCGTCAACGGATAGAATTTTGGTTGTAACAGCAGATAAGGAGAATGTAGATAATTATTTTGTCCAATATGCTAGTCGTTATTATCTGTGGGATGTCAATGTTGATGCCAGAGAAAATTTTGTGACGGCTGACCAAGAATTTTTAGATTTAATGGCATCATACAGCGACAGCGCAACAAGTTATTACCTCGGCAATGAAAATATCGATACTAGAGATGGTTCCAATTTAACAGACGATGACTTTATTGCACTCTTAAAAACGTATGACGAAGTCTTGATTTTAGATGACCATTATACGTTTAATGCCTTGACGAAAAAACTATTTGGTCGGACATATTCCCCAGGATTGTATAAAGTATCAGATATTCTTGCTGGAAAAGGGTAAGTTTTCTAGCTTTATCAAGCATAAGTCTTGATATTTCAAATAAAATATTCTATTATAACAAAAAATATGTAGAAGGAGGCGGAGTTTGTGACTTCGCCTCTTGTAGTGCTCAAAAGACTTTCTTGAACATTGGAGAGGAAGCTAAGATAAGTCCGTTTGAATTATCTGCTCTACTCATCACACAAAGCGAGGTCCTTAAAAGATACAATCCACGTTCCACACACTCAACACTAGCATAGAAAAATCTCATATCTACAAAAGCAATATCAGATTTTGGTTCTCGTGAACAATCAAAATAGCCCTTTATCTATCTCTTTTATAGTTGTTTTCCCAATATTCCCTTTCACCTTTTCCTATGCCTTCTGGTAGTTGCTTCAAACATTGTCCATACTTTGATATTTAACAATTTCAGTTATTTCAGCCAAAGAAAGTCGATGGGATGCTCTGCTAAAGTCCGTATCGAAGTAATCAACCTCTTCTATTTCAACTAAAATCTCATAATTTTGACCAAGATAATATTTAATTTCAGACGGTACTAACTTCTCTGATTCTTACTGAAGTAAAATAATTGAATTAAAAACCATGAAAATAAGATTTTCATGGTTTTTCTATTACTCAAAGAGGATCTCCTATGACAAAAATAGAAACATTTAGATGGCGTATGTGGCATGTTTATCTCCTTATTTTTATAACCATTCTACTTACAGGTACATTCGTTCGCTATGGTTATAGAATTCAGGCCGCTTATTCCTTAGACGATAGACTTTACGACTATACTAACAAAAAAGTTACTGTAACATCCTTTCAAAACGTCAAAATTGGAAACTTTAACGTTTTAGGTGTTAAGTTTGGAAATGAAAATGCACTTGAGAGAAGTCAATTAGCCGTCGGTCGCACCTATCTAGCCTTCCAAGAATCTAGGTATAAAGTATCTAAACACAAGAAGGACTCTAAAAATTATGATATTATCCACTATTATCAGCTTGGTAAAGATACTGGAAAAGGACACACTATTAATGTACTAGACCTTGCTAAGAAACTAGGATATGATGATCCTGGTTCCATGGATAATACCATGTACTCCGATGGTAGGGATGAGTTTGTGAAATTTTCATCCTATGACAACGAAAAAGTATTCTATGTCAATTTACGCACCCATAAGGCAACTAAAACCAAACCAGCAAAAGTCAGTAAATACTACGGATTTGCTAAACCTTATCGCTATCTCCTTTCAAAGGATAATTTTTCTGTAGGTCATAAAGATGATCCCCTCACTATCAACTCCATGCCCCTTATCTGGACCAAAGAAAGAAATTTTGCTGATTACAAAGATCAAGACGATAACGAATACAGTGACCAATCGCTCAAAAAAAGAGTCAGCCTAATTATCGTAACAACTGATTCACTTAATTTGGATGATGCCATTAAACTCCAAAAAAAGTTAACACCAGATAAGGAGGATATCTATTGGTATTTTACAAGTACTGATACAACGACTGGACACCTCGAGGAAGTTAAAAGTCAAAAAGATTACAACCTACTAGTTAAGGAGAGTCATAACTAATATGGTAAAAAATAACTTCAAATACCTTAAAATTACTATGCCCTTGATTTTATTATTGACCATGATTGCTATCTTTTTCTATTACAATGCTCAAGAAAATATTAAAGGGTTTTATAAAACTCGTGGATTTCAAGGAAAGGTGCAAATAACTGGTATCGGATGGGCAGATAAAATTACTTATCGTATGAATAAAGAAGATGAGGTTAAACATTACCTGATTTTCCATATTGATTATCAAGAGACCATTAATAACAAAAAAGAACATGTAAATACTCAACTTCCTCTCCATATTCAAGATTTACTCTATCTTTACATTGCCAGCCCAACAGAAAGCGACTCAGATTTTAATCGCCAAAATAGTGAATATAAGATTTTACCTGATGAAAGAGAATATGGGGACGACTTTATTAAAAAGTCTATTAAAATCAACCCTAGAAATCAAAAATTTATCAATGATATCTCTAAAGCTTTAAGTACCGAGAAAGATTTAAAAAATATTATTGTTCAGATAGAACCTGTACCATACACGACGCTCTATACTTATGAGAGGGGACATTCTAAAGCGCTAGGTGGCTATTATGATTTTTCACTTAAAGATGCTCTACGAAACAAACAACTTACTGTCCAATTGAGTTTTCCTTCTGCTTCCACGACTAAAGAAATTGACTTACATTCTCAATTAGAACAGGTACTTAAAAACTCTGAACTACCAGATGGATGGTATATCTTAAATCAAAATAACGACTTTCCAAAAGAGGTACATATTGATGACAATCAAATTAGAATTAACTAAAAAAGAACTCAGAGAGAATTATCTGAGGAAGAATGGGCTTTCCCTATTTGGAGATGGGCGGCTTTCTCATTATTTGACACCCTAATCCTAGTTAGTCCCTTGACAAGAGAATTGATTTATCCTGGGGGAAGTGATTCTCGGTTTTACCTAGGTAAATCATTGGGTAACTTGATGCTAGATGATACACAACGCTTCATCTTTATTATTATCATTCTAACTCTTTTGCTACCTGCTTTTGCCTTAATCATAGAAAGCCTATTATTTTCAAAAGGGTATCCTCTACTTTCAATAATATGTAGCTGTCTAATTTTTGTTAGTGCAACAGTCCTATTTGTCTATAGTCTCAGTATTGTCCCAGATTTTTGGAGCTTTACTATTTATAGTTATATGCTTTACCTTCTCTTCAACATAGGTAACTCCCTCAGAAAAATCAATAGAATCATCAATCTTAGGCAGAATAACACCAAAGCATAACAGCCTCTATCCACATAATACTCCCCTTTGAGCATAGGAATGACACAAACGAAACAAATAAATCTTGTCTACTCTAAAGTTGACCACCTAGCTAAAAGCTTCGATATTAATTTTAAAAATCATTTTAGGAATACTCTAGACTCATGTCCCAGAAATAAATCTCACTCCTTTGGTAGCAAATAAATAATGTAATTCATAGTAAAAAAGATCAACATATTATTGTTGATCTTTTTTACTCCAAATCTTTCAGAATATCTGTAAATCTATGTGTAAACATAGCTGTCATTCCCCATATATTTTCTGTCAAGTTTCTGTAAAAAGGAATATGACGTTCACTATACCCAAAATTGTATTTTTCTCTGTTTTTTACCAAGAAAAATGGGAAATCTTTTGCATCACTCAAGGTAGAAATCACTTTATAATAAATCGGATTCTCTGTCAACAACGTGTCAACATAGACTGTAAACAACCGTTTCACCTCTTCATTTGGATGAATATCCTCCCAATTTTCTATATTTATCTTTCCAACAAAGCAATGGATGGTTCTCCCCTGATGAATCAGATAATCAATCTCTCCCCAAATGTCAATTTGATCAGGAAATAAGTTTAGTTCCTCACAAGTTTCTCGTATAGCAGCTTCTTGAAAAGTCTCACCGTCTTCGACACGCCCACCTGGAAAAGAGACCTCACCCGGTTGAGAAATATGCTCACTTCGTACTTGGTAAAGGATTTGATACTTATCAGTTTTTACATCATATATCAAGGGTAAAAGCACTGCATAGCGTCCTTTCTCTCCTAGTGGCTTTGGCTCGTAATGAGCTAGTTTATCTTTAATAGTCATAAGAACTCCTTGACTTCATATTATCATAAAAAAGAAGATAACCCTATTATGTAAAATTTTTATATATAAAATATTGACATATCTTTCTAAAAGAGATACACTCAATATGTAAAATAATTATATATAATTTTTATACATATTTAAAAACAAAGGAGCACACTATGTATTTTCCAACATCGTCAATCCTGATAGAGTTCCTAATACTAGCTATTATCGATAGAGAAGACTCTTATGGCTATGAGATTAGTCAAACCATAAAGCTTGCAGCTAATATCAAGGAGTCAACACTTTATCCTATTCTAAAAAAGCTTGAAAAAGCAGGCTATATGACCACCTATAGCGAAGCGTATCAAGGACGTAAACGAAAATATTACAGTATTACCCAAGAGGGAAAAAATCAACTTCAATTTCTTAATGAAGAATGGTTAACCTATAAAGAAACCCTGGATGGTATTGTAGAAGGGAGATTAAGACATGACAAGGACTGAATATATAGCCAAATTAACAAAATATCTACGAAAATTACCACAAAAGGACTACGAAGAGGCCCTCGAATATTTCATGGAATATTTTGAAGAGGCTGGACCTGAAAATGAAGCTCAGGTTATTGCAGAATTGGGTACACCTAAGGAAGCAGCACATGAAGTCATTAGTCGTCTTCTAGACGAAAAGATTATTGAGGAAAAGAGTAGCTTACGTAATAAAACAACTATCCTCTGGATTGCGATTCTAGCTGTTTTAGCCAGTCCAGTCGCCTTACCAATTCTACTATTCTTCCTAGCTATTCTATTAACACTTATTTTGATTATTTTTGCAGTTATAGTGACTGCCTTAGCTCTTACTTTTGCCTTGCTCATTAGTGGTGTTTACACTTTCTTTACAAGCTTCTCTCTCTTAAATGTTTCACTAGCTTCAACACTGTTTGGAGTGGGTCTAGGTCTATTGATGTTTGGAGGAGCAGTCCTACTACTTTTGATTTCATTTGAAATCTGTAAACTTATTGTAAAGCTAATTACCCTATTGATTAAATGGCTCATCAAGAAAGGAAGAAAATCATGAAAACTTGGAAAAAGATTGTCCTCGGAGTGTCTCTTATCTCTCTATTTTTAGGAGGAGGATTAGTAGCTTGGGGTTATAGTCAAGGTGGCTTGACAGATTTACAAAATCAAACTAAAAGTGAGCAAGATTATGTCAAGAAAGAAGTTAAGGACTTCAATAAAATTGATATTAAAAGTAGTAGCTACAATGTGCTTATAAAAAATGGTGACGTTGACAAAGCAACGCTTTCTTACTACCAAAAAACAAAAAATCCAATTGACACATCTGTAAAGGATGGTCAATTGACTATCAATGATAACAACTCTGAATTAGATTCGACTTCTAACAAACATATTAACTTTTTCGGATTAAAAGATTTAGTAAGGCTTTCTACTCTCAACAAGGAAGTCAGAAATAAAACCATTGTCATTACACTCCCTAAAAAACAAACGATTGATTTTTTAAAGGTTGATTTAGCAACTGGAAATCTAGATTTAAGTAATAGCACCATCAAACAAGCAGACATCAATCTAAATGTAGGGGACCTAACTTTTACTAAAATGATTGTCAGCAACCTAAAAGCTAATCTTGATGTTGGTAGTGTTGATAGTGATCATACACTTTTTACTAACTCAGATTTATCTATTGCAATGGGAGATTACTCTGGAGATAACCTGATTTTCAATGGTCACAATAAACTTGATGTTACATCCGGTGATATTGAAATAGCTCTTAAAGATTACACGCTCAATGTTCAAGCCGATAGTCATTCAGGAGAGGTGTACATCACAAATAACCTTAAGATTTCAAAGGATAACACACTAACTATTACCTCAGACCTTGGTGATATAACTGTTGAATAACATAAAAAGCCAGCTCACATTAGAGCTGGCCTTTAGTTTATTCATTTTCAGACTTTGGTCTATAAATAATAATACCTACAACTACAAAAATAAGTAAGAAAATGAATAACATACGTACTTGATCTGAGATCTGTCCTGTCATTGAAATAGTTTGACGAAGACCTGATACGGAGTAGGACATTGGTAAGAATGGTTGGACGACCTTAAAGAACTTAGGACTAAGTTCAATTGGATAAGTCCCTGCACTAGAACCTAGCTGCAAAAGGAGCATAATCATAGAAGCAAATGCACCATATCTATCATCCCAACCCACAAGGGCTGTAACGAGCGCCATTAAAGTCCATGCTGCAAGGAGAATCATACCAAATGTAGCTAATGGATGATTTGGTTCAACTCCCACAAATCGAATGGCAATATAAAGGGCAATTGCAGACATAGTCGTAATGATACCATTGATAAAGAACTTATTCTTAGCCCAATCAAAACGGCTCGTAAAGTTTCTTCCCGTCAAGCTCTTAGCAAAGATAACATTAGTTGAAAGAGCGACAACCATAAGAGAAACAGAAATCATATATGGAGCCATCCCCACACCATTAGTGTCAACCTTATCCTTATCAGTTTTCTTCTCTTTAAGCGGAGCACTAACCATTTTTGCATTGTCTGAGTTTACAGAAACAAGAGATAATTGCTGATTAGCCTTATTTAATGAATCAGACAATGTAGAAAGGTTAGTTGACAAACTTGTCAATCCATTTGTTAAGGTATTTCCGCCCGTTGCTAATTGTTGAGCACCTGTATTGAGAGCACTTGTACCACTCTGAAGAGTAGCAAAACCAGTCATTAAACCACTACTGTTAGCATCTAGAGTTTGAGCACCACTGGCAATCGTTGACACTGCACCAGTATAAGTTGACAAACCAGTTGAAAGTGCACTTGCACCTGTTGCTAGAGTATTTTGAGCGGTTGATACACCTGAAGCCACTTGAGTTGCTCCTGGTGATAATTGATTGACAAGTACTGAATTGACATTAGCAATATTAGCTTGCATTGATGATACCGTTGATGAAGCTACAGGGAGAAGAGCATTCGCCGAACTTGCAATGCCTGAAATAGACGTTTGTAGAGAAGCCAAACTACCTGAATCTCCGCTACTAGTTGTTGTCGTACCTGTCAAGCTAGATAAAGCAGTTGACATACTTGACACATCAGATGCAATAGTTGAAGCATAACTACTAGCTGTAGAGCCTGCATTACTAATTGCCGATGTAATCTCCGCTTGTTGATCTGCCGTCAAGCTTTGATAAGCAGCTGTTCCTTGTACCGCAGCCAAATCATTTGCTTTATCAGTTGCACTAGCTGTAGCTATAGAGCTAGCTGCAGAAGAAATATTTGAAAGATAAGTCGCTATTGAACTTGTATCTACTGATGTTGTTGATGTTCCACTTGGTAATGATGTGTTACTTACCGCTGTATTAAGATTTTGAATTGCTGTATTTAAATCAGTTAAATTAGTTGATAGGGTTGACAACTGTGCTTGCTGTTCTTCAGATAAACTTGTTGCTGTAGCCATTTGACTGAGCGCTGTTGACAACGAATCTGCACCTGTAACTAAGGTATTCATGGCCTCTGCTCCTGATACAAATTGACCTGCAGCAGAATTAACAGCCTCAGAGTTCGCATTTAACTGTGACAAAGCGCCTGACAAAGTTGACACACCTGAAGTATAGGCAGACGCGCCTGAACTCAAGGTATCAACACCTGTAGCCAATGTTTGTGTAGATCCAGCAAGAGTTCCTAAGCCATTTGATAAGGTCTGACTCCCTGACTGAAGTGCGCCTGCACCTGCATATAATTGACTAGCCCCATTCGCTGCAGTTCCCATACCACCCTGAAGTTGAGACATACTCCTAAAGACAGCTCCAACATAAGTTGATGTAATATTTTTAGAAACAGTATCCTTCAACTTAGACATGGCAGAATCGCTCATTTTTGAAGAAACGAAGCTATGTCCTGCTGTTGTTTGATAAGAAATTTCCATTTTCTTAGGATCATTTGTCAAAAGACTTGCTGCATTACTTGAGAGGTTTTCTGGAAAAGTGATTACCATATAGTAATCACCATCCTCAATTCCTTTTTGGGCTTCATTTTCAGTCACAAAGTGATAGTCTAGATTTTTGTTTTTAGACATATTGTCTACCATATCATGACCAATATTCAGAGTCTTATTCTGGAAACTAGCACTCTTATCTTTGTTCACTACTGCCACTGGTAAGTGTTTGACATTACCATAAGGATTCCACATAGAAGACAAAAAGATTAGATTATATAAAGCGGGTATCAATGAGACACCAATAATAGTTATCCAGAGCTTTGGACTTTTAAGAAGCGCCTTTAATTCTGCTAACATATTTCTCCTTTTTAGACATTGTGTTTATTTTTATGATATAATCAATTATAAACTCATTTACATGAAAATCAATGTTAAACAATTAGTTTTTGGACACATAGTCTAAAAGTGTATAAAAGGAGATTTGTATGTCAAAAGATCAAAGGCGAGCTCAAACTAAAAAAGCTCTTTTAGATGCTTTAGTAATATGCTTAAAAAACCAAGATTTCAATGATATTACTACCATTCGTCTGGTTCAAACAGCTGGGATTAGCCGTTCGAGTTTTTATACCCACTACAAAGATAAGTATGAAATGATTGATAGTTATCAGAAAGAGCTTTTCCATAAACTAGAGTATATCTTCGATAAATACGAAGGAAAGAAGGAGGGAGCCTTCCTCGAAATCTTTGAATTTCTTACTCGTGAAAAACTCCTGTCAGCTCTATTGTCTACCAATGGATCAAAAGAAATTCAAGATTTTCTAATACATAAACTTCAGCGTATGATAGCTGAGGACTTCATTGTCCCTAGTGCTGAAGAAAGATCTCTAAAAGGATTTGAGAAAGACTATGCCAGTATTTATTTTGCGCACGCTATTTTTGGTGCTTGTCAAGCCTGGATAAATAAAGGAAAAAAAGAATCACCCCGAGAAATGACAGATTTTCTTCTACGATTTATTCCACAATAAAACAACTTCAAAAGCATAAAAAGCTGCAAACCATTTCAACAGTTAAAGCAGCTTTTTCTTTTACAATAAAATCCTTAAAATAAGGAAATGATAAGTGAAAGTAAGGTCAAGATTGCGGGTCCACCTTGCGTTAAAATAATTTTCTTATTTGCAGTTATAGCACCATAAATAGCAGCAAAGAAAACATTGAGTACAAAAACAGTTACAAGTAGCTGACTACTTGTGAAAATCCCATACAAGAGGAATACCGCAATCAAACCATTGTAAATCCCTTGATTTTTAAATAAGTGTGTAACAGAATCACGTTGAAGTTCTTCTTTACTCATATTGAAAACACGACTAGTCGTGTCTGAATGTGTCGCAAAAGTTTCCAAATACATAATATAGAGATGCTCCAAAGCAACAATCCCAGCTAAGATTAGTGTAATAATAGACATAGTAGCCTCCTTCTTAAATAACTTTGAGAGTATATCAAAAGTAAACTTTTAAAACAATATATTTACTTCATACAATTTGAAATATGGTAAAATAAAGAATGAAAGAGAGGTTCTTATGACAAAGACAGAAGTAATCCAACGTCTCCAAAAAGATTTGGGAATTCCTAGATTTCAGGCTTATATAGAGGATAAAGATTACTCCGAAGAGGAGTACGACCAACTAAAAAAAGATTTTGAAAGCTACTTCACCAACTACGTTTCAAACGTTTCAGCAGATTTTGAAGGCGGATTGGATAATAAATAATTTATACCTCAAAATCATCTATCATCATGTTACGAATCCCTTAGTCACTTTTATCAGACTAGGGGGCTTTTTAATATTCGAAAACAAAAAGCCGTCTCATTCTATGAAATAGCTTTAGGGAACTTGTAACTGAACAAACCTAGAAATCAATGATTTAAGACAAACAAAAAAGCCCATAATAACGGGCTTTTTGCAAAATGAATTTTAAAATTAAAGCATTTTGTTGTAGAATTCAACGACAAGTGCTTCGTTGATTTCTGGGTTGATTTCATCACGTTCTGGAAGACGTGTCAATGAACCTTCAAGTTTTTCAGCATCGAATGATACAAATGCTGGACGTCCGATAGTAGCTTCTACTGCTTCAAGGATAGCAGGAACTTTAGCTGATTTTTCACGAACTGAGATTACTTGACCAACTTCAACGCGGTATGAAGGGATATCAACACGTTTACCGTCAACAAGGATGTGACCGTGGTTTACGAATTGGCGTGCTTGACGACGAGTAGTTGCAAGACCAAGACGGTAAACAACGTTGTCAAGACGACGTTCCAAAAGAACCATAAAGTTGAAACCAAGTGTTCCACCTTTAACTTTAGTAGCTTGTACGAACAAGTTACGGAATTGTTTTTCACCCAAACCGTATGAGAAACGAAGTTTTTGTTTCTCAGCCAATTGCAAACCGTATTCTGAAAGTTTTGAACGGTTGTTTGGACCGTGTTGACCTGGTACGTAGTTACGACGTGCCAATTCTTTACCTGTGCCTGTAAGTGAGAAACCAAGGCGACGTGATTGTTTCCATGATGGACCTGTATAACGTGACATTAATAATGTCCTCCTATAAAAAATATTTTTAGGAAATAACGTTTTAGATAAACCTGATTCGTTCAGAAAGACTTCGCCCAAACAGCAAAGGTTACTTTTCTAGCCGACTTCCTGTTGACGAGCTTCATTTTATCCTGCTATTATTTCACATACCTAAATATTTTACCACGAAAAAAAGCCCAAGTAAAGGCTTTTTCTTATTTATTTTCGATTTCAGCTTGTTCCTCAGGACTCAAATAACGAATGAGAGTCTTCTCAGTCAAAATATCTGAATAAGTGTAAGATTCAACATAACTATTATTAATAGCTCCTGCTTGGGAACTGAAGTCTTGATATTCAACAATAAACAATGATGGATAAACTTCTGTCAATCGACCAATTTTATTCTTTTCACGTTTACGCCCATTCTCTAGGGTCAATTCTACTAGCTGACCTTCATGTGACTTAATAGCTTCCTTGATGTTTTTCATCTTAGCAACATCTGCAAATGCATCACTCATATATATATCTCCTTAAATCTGAAAATTATGATTCCTCAAACTGAGCAATCGATGAAAATTTATTGTATTCTTTTTGGAATAGTAACTTGACTGTTCCACGCGCACCAGCACGATTTTTTTCTAGGATAACTTCGATGGTATTATCTTCAATCGCATTTTCTGGTTCTTCACCCTCTTTTCGGTAGTAATCATCACGATACAAGAAGGCGACAATATCGGCATCCTGCTCGATAGATCCTGACTCACGGATATCAGATAAGACTGGACGTTTGTCCTGACGTTGTTCAACCCCACGAGATAACTGACTCAAGGCAATTACAGGAACTTTGAGCTCCTTGGCCAGGATTTTTAACTGTCTTGAAATATCTGAAACCTCTTGTTGACGATTTTCTGGTCGCGTACCTGTAATCAACTGCAAGTAGTCAATCACAATAAGACCAAGACCACCCTCTACTTCTTGTGACAATTTACGGGACCGTGCACGAATCTCAGTAATCTTTATACCAGGGGTATCATCTATGTAAATCGGTGCCTCAGCCAGTGCTCCTTGAGCAATCATAACATTATTCCAATCTTGCTCTGTCAATTGACCTGTACGTAAAGCATGAGAATCAATCATCCCTTCAGCTGCCAACATACGATCAACCAAGCTTTCTGCACCCATCTCTAATGAAAAGACTGCAACAGCTTTATTTTGCTTGGTGCCAACATTCTGAGCAATGTTCAACACAAAGGCTGTTTTACCAACTGCGGGGCGAGCTGCTAAAATAATTAATTGATCAGGGTGTAAACCTGTTGTAATCTTGTCAAGGTCACGGAAACCTGTTGGTAATCCTGTAACATCTGATGTTTGCTGGGAACGCATCTCCAAGGTATTAAAATTAACGTCAAGAACTTCAGATATTTTGCGGAAACCACTACGATTACTATGCTCTGAAACATCAACCAAGGCTTTCTCAGCATTCGCAATAATTTCATCAGATTCCGTTGCGCCCTCATATGCTTGGTTGACAGTCTCTGTCAGCCTATTTATAATACGTCGAAGCATGGCTTTCTCAGCCACAATCTTAGCATAGTACTCAGCATTTGCGGATGTTGGGACACTATTGACCAAATCTACAAGATAAGAAATACCCCCTATATTTTGGAGGTCATCTTGGTCATCTAAAATGGTACGTACTGTCGTGGCATCAATGGCATCATTTCGATCCGACAGCGTTACCATTGCTTTAAAAATGACACGATGGGAATACTTGTAAAAGTCGTCTGCTTCGATAAATTCTCGAACTGTAATCAACTTTTCTGGGTTAATGAGAATAGCCCCTAGAACAGACTGTTCCGCTACTAAATCATGAGGTTGTACTCGTAATTCTTGAGCCTCTGCCACAATTATTCCCTCCTTTACAAGATTTACTTATAGTGTCAACGAATTACTCAGCACTATTTTTGATGTTAAGTTTAATTTGTGCGCTAACTTCTTTATGAAGCTTTACAGGAACCTCAATCAGACCAATCGCACGAATAGGATGTTCAAGTTCAATATGACGTTTATCAACTTTTATACCAAATTGTTTTTGAAGTCCTTCTGCAATCTTTTTGGCTGTAATTGAACCAAAAGTACGTCCGTCTGGTCCGACCTTCTCAGTAAATTGAAGACGATTTTCTTCTTTTTCAAGTTGCTCTTTAACTTGCTTCGCTTCAGCCAACAACTCTGCTGCATGTTTTTCTTCAGATTTTTGCTTGCCTTTCAACTCACCGATAGCTTGGTTTGTCGCTTCCTTAGCAAGATTCTTTTTAATCAAGAAGTTTTGAGCATAACCTGATGGTACTTCTTTAATTTCGCCTTTTTTACCTTTACCTTTAACGTCTTGTAAGAAAATAACTTTCATTTTAGTCCTCCTTGGGAGCCAACTCTCCCATAATAGTTTCAATCAATTTATTTTTTGCTTGAGCAACACTACAGTCTCGCAATTGGCAGGCAGCTAAGTTAAAATGGCCACCACCACCCATTTTCTCCATAATACGTTGTACATTAATCGTTTTATGACTTCGAGCAGAGATATTCACAGTAGAATCGCTTGTCCTAGCGACAACAAAAGTTGCTTCAATACCTGCCATGGCAAGCATCGTATCTGCTGCCTTAGAAATCACAACATTATTATAACATTTAGGATTATCACCTGAGGCAACAATGATATCATCTGTAATACGTTCACCTGAGAGAATTAGCTCATTGATACGTCGATACTCTTCAAAATCAGTAGCAGAGATTGTTTGGATTTCTCCACTGTCACTTCCTAAACTACGTAGATAAGAGGCGACATCAAAGGTTCTACTAGTCACACGAGTTGAGAAATTTTTAGTATCTAGCATGATACCTGCCATAAGGATAGAGGCTTGGATTTTACTCAAACGTTCTGGGGCACCTTGGAATTGCAACAACTCCGTAACCAATTCACAGGCTGAGCTTGCCCCACTTTCAATAAAGGTCAAAACAGCATTTTCAGGAAAATCGTCATCTCGACGGTGATGATCTACCACAATAACTTCATTAAATCGATCATAAAAATCCTTAGACAAAGTTAAATTGATTTTAGAATGGTCAACCATAATTAGTAATGACTGTTGGTTGACTAACTCTTCAGCCTCTGAAAGTGTAACAAGAGGTGATTGACCATCTTCTTTTAAGCGTTCGACCGCACGCTCAATATCTGCATTCATAGCCGTATCATCGTAAACAGCATAGCTTTTTCGAACAATTTGACTAGCAAAATGAGCCATACCGACAGTGGCCCCTAGGGCATCCATATCGAGATTCTTATGTCCGACAACAAACACTTTTTCGACTGTTTTCAACTTATCTGAGATTGCAGTCATCATAGCCCTTGTTCTTGTACGAGAACGTTTTACTGTTGAGACAGAACCTCCTCCAAAATAAAGAAGTTCCTTGTGATCATCGTTTTCCTTGACAACAGCTTGATCTCCACCGCGAACTAGTGCGATGTTCAGATTCTGCAAGGCAACCTGACCGATTTGATCATGCTTAAGCGTGCCGAACGAAATTCCCATGCTCAAAGTCAGTGGTAAACCACGCTCTTGAGCCTGCTGACGAAAGTCATCCAAGACAGAAAACTTTTGATACATGAATTCTGTCAAGACACTGTAATTGGTGAAGAAGTAAAAACGATCGCCTTCAATACGTCGATAATGAATATGCTTAGCCTTAGCAAACTCAGAAATAAACCCTGCCACGAATGTGTTGATTTTTGAAACATCGGCATCGGGTAAACTTCCTGTCACATCGTCGTAGTTATCAACTGAAATAATCCCGATAACAGGACGAGTCATATTTGGATCAGCATTTTCATCTTGATCATAAACATTGTCAATAAAATATGTCAACTTATTGTCAAAATCCACAAAAGCGGCATATTTATTGTCACCAACGGTTATCACATTCGAAGGCGAACCTTTTCGTTTCTGGGAAATAAAATCCGCAATCAACTGTTTATTGAAATTTCCATTTTCATCCGAAAGTACTAGCTTCGCATAGGGGTTGAACCATTCAATATGATCGTTCTCATCAAAAGTAATAACCCCAACAGGCATCTTTCCGAGAAGGGTCTTCAAAGAATCTTCAACATCCTGATTCAGTTCATCTAATTGCTCTATTTCTAAGGACTCATATGTTGTCTTTTGGTAATGCAATAAGGCAACAACTACTACCATAATAATAAAAAGCGCAAAAATGAGGGCAGACTCCGATTTTAGTACGCGAACAAAAATAGTAGCAATTCCAAAAAGAATTAACCCAATCATTATAAGATGAATCGTTGCAAAGTGAAATCTTTTCATATAAAACCTCTTAATCTAACAATTATAACATAAAAAAGCCTTAATTAAAAGGCTTTTAAACGTGTTACCACCGTTAATCTACTTTTCTGCGGGCCTTATTATTGCCTTCAAGATAAACCATCAGAATTGAGATATCTGCTGGATTGACCCCTGAAATACGACTCGCTTGACCAATGGTCTCAGGATTGATTTTCTCAAATTTTTGACGAGCTTCAGTAGCAATAGAATCAATAGCATCCCAATCAATATTTTTGGGAATCCTCTTTTCTTCCATACGCTTCATCTTAGCTACTTGATCCAAAGCTTTATTGATATAACCTTCGTACTTGATTTCAGTCTCAAGCAACTCTATAATCTTAGCGTCCAAATTTTCTGCAGCTGGACCCACAAACTGAGTAGCTGTGGCGTAATCAATCTCTGGTCTACGCATAAACTCTTTAGCTGTCATGGCATCTGTCAATGGCTTAAAGCCTAGAGCTTGAATTTTCTCATTCGTTTCTTTAATTGGTTTTAATTTTTCTTTTGACAAACGTGTCAACTCGCTGTCAAACTGATTTTTCTTAATTTCAAAGATATTCCAACGTTCATCGTCAACCAAACCAACTTCTCGACCAATAGGTGTCAAGCGCATGTCAGCATTATCATGACGTAATATGAGACGATACTCTGCGCGTGATGTCAATAAACGATATGGCTCCAAGGTTCCTTTCGTGACAAGATCGTCAATCATTACACCAATATAGGCATCACTACGTTTGAGAATAAGCTCAGGTTTACCTTGGACTTTCAGAGCTGCATTGATACCAGCAACTAGACCTTGACCTGCTGCTTCCTCGTATCCAGAAGTTCCGTTGGTCTGTCCTGCTGTAAAGAGACCTGAAATTAACTTCGTTTCAAGTGTTGCACGTAATTGATGAGGGAGCACGATATCATATTCAATCGCATAACCAGTTCGCATCATCTCTGCCTTCTCGAGACCTTTAATTGAGTGAATCAACTCTTTTTGAACATCTTCTGGAAGACTAGTTGACAGGCCTTGCACATAGACTTCTTCAGTCTCTCTTCCTTCAGGTTCAAGGAAAAGTTGATGGCGATTCTTATCGGCAAATCGGACAATTTTATCTTCGATTGATGGACAATAACGAGGTCCTACACCCTTGACAATACCTGAAAACATTGGTGCACGGTGTAAATTATTATTGATAATATCGTGGCTCTCTTGATTCGTATAAGTTAGCCAACAAGGTATTTGATCCTGAAGATAATCTTCACCTTTCGACAAGAATGAAAAATGATTTGGTTTTTCATCACCTGGTTGAATTTCAGTTTCTTCGTAATTAATTGATGATGCCTTAACACGAGGAGGGGTACCCGTTTTAAATCTTCCTATTTCAAGGCCAAGATCCCTCAAGTTATCTGCCAATGTAACAGATGCAAGGCTATTATTAGGACCTGAAGAATATTTGAGCTCACCTAGGATAATTTCACCACGCAAAGCCGTTCCTGTTGTTACAATAACCGCTTTTGCTCCGTATTTTTGATTTGTGGCTGTTCTGACACCAACTACCTTACCATCTTCAACAAGAATTTCATCAACCATTGACTGACGGAGAGTTAAGTTTTCCTGACGCTCAACTGTATGCTTCATCGTCATAGCATACAAGGCTTTATCTGCTTGTGCACGTAAAGCTCTGACAGCAGGTCCCTTACCAGTATTCAACATTTTCATTTGAATATAAGTTTTATCAATATTTTTACCCATCTCTCCGCCGAGGGCATCAATCTCACGGACAACAATACCCTTGGCCGATCCTCCAATAGAAGGATTACATGGCATAAATGCCAGCATCTCTAGGTTAATAGTCGCTAATAAAACCTTACATCCCATGCGGGCTGCAGCTAGGGAGGCTTCTACACCAGCGTGACCAGCTCCGATTACAATAATATCGTACTCTTCTATAAAATTATAAGTCATTTTTTCTCCTACTCTTTAAGATGAATGTGTCGCAATTGTCCGTCCCATTCTGGTAAGGCGGCTTTTAGAAATGCCGGTTTCAGATTAACAGTATGTAGGTCATCTAAAGCAAGCCACCGGCAAGGTAATGGCTTCGCCTCTTCTTGCATGGTTAAAGGGGCATCTTCTAGCAAGTCCACTAAATAATGGAACTCGATATTATGATAATGGACCCCAGTTTGTTCAAAGCGATTTTCAACAATGAAAGCTAACTGAACAGCTCTAGATGCGACACCAAGTTCTTCTCTTACTTCTCGAACCACAGCATCTTCAGTAGCTTCATCCACTTGAATAGCACCTCCAATTGTATAAAAACTGTCCTCATCTTCTACGACTAACAAGCGATTGTCTTTTACAATCAAAGCAGTCGCTCTCACACCAAAAACAGTGGAATCAATTTTCGTCCGAAAATCCTGATGTTGCATTTTTTCCTCCCTTAAAACGACACAAAAATAGTCAAAACTCGCAAGAAGTACAGGGCAAAAAACCTGCAACATCCATGAGCTTTGACCATCATGACTATTGTTAAAGTTATTTTATCAAATCAAATCGTTTTGTCAATGCAAATCACTGTTTGATCAAGGTCTGCACACTGACGATAATCATCTGTATTCCTATCGAGAATAGTAAAAGTCCCATCATTTTCGTTATAATTTTCATCAAATTTTTTCCCAAGAAGCCTGCAATTTGTTTTGCACTTCTTAGTAGGAGATAAGTGATTACACATAGTATAGCAAAAGCAACTACGGTTATTAGTTGATTCCGCAAACCTCCATTAGCCAAGCTTAAGGCAGTTGTAATTGTTCCTGGTCCTGCAAAAAGCGGCATTGCAAGAGGAGAAATAGCAATAGACATTGGATCTGAATTTACTGCTTGCTGCTCCATTCCTTTATAGCTAGGTGAATGATTACCATTAATCATATGATAACCGATAACGGCCACTAATATTCCACCAGCAATTCTGAAAGAAACAATTGTAATTCCAAATACTTTAAAAATGAAATCTCCTGAAAAGATAAAAACAGTTACAATAACAAAGGCAATCAAAAGACTCCTAAAAGCAATTTTTCGTGAAATTTTTTGGCTATCATCTGCTACTAAAGCCATGTAAGCAGGAAGATTTGAAATTGGATTCATTATAGCGAAAAATGCCATAAATGCAAAAAACAATTGTGAACTCATCGTTATTACTTAACTCCAGTTAGATATACTGACAAACTTTTCCGTCTTTATACGCTTGGTCAATAATACCGCCGCCCAAACATTCCTGACCATCATAGAAAACAACAGCTTGACCAGGTGTAATAGCACGCTGAGGTTCAGCAAAAACAACCTCTGCTTTATCCCCCTTAACCTTTACAGTAACTTTACTATCAGGTTGACGATAACGGAATTTTGCTGTGCATTCCATTTCAAATTCTTCTGGCATATCTCGAGTAAAGTGAATCATTGAAGCGTCAAGTGAAGTTGACATCAACGACTCATGGTGGAAACCTTGACCCACGTAAAGAATATTTTTAGAAAGATCTTTCCCTACTACAAACCAAGGAGCATTATCGCCACCTTTTTGACCACCAATACCCATACCCCCACGTTGACCAATGGTGTAATACATGAGTCCGTTATGTTCCCCCATATCACGACCATCGACAGTCATCATACGACCTTTTTGAGCTGGCAAGTATTGGCTAAGAAACTCTTTAAAGTTTTTCTCACCAATAAAACAAATTCCTGTCGAATCTTTTTTCTTGGCTGTTGCAAGACCTGCACGTTCAGCAATCTCACGAACTTCTGGCTTTTGTAGATGTCCTAAGGGAAACATCGTTTTCTGCAACTGCTCTTGTGAAAGTTGACTAAGGAAGTAGGTTTGATCTTTATTATTATCTGCACCACGCAACATATGGACAATGCCGTCTTCATCGCGAACAACTTGAGCGTAATGTCCTGTAGCCACATAATCTGCTCCCAATGTCATCGCATAATCTAAGAATGCCTTAAACTTGATTTCCTTATTACACATAACGTCTGGATTAGGGGTACGGCCTGCACGGTACTCTGCTAAGAAATACTCAAATACACGATCCCAGTACTCTTTTTCAAAGTTGACAGAGTAATAGGGGATACCAATCTGATCAGCTACTGCTGCTACATCTTTATAATCTTCGGTTGCTGTACACACACCAAACTCATCTGTGTCATCCCAGTTTTTCATGAAAACACCGATTACATCATAACCTTGCTCTTTTAAAAGTAAGGCTGTCACTGATGAATCAACGCCACCACTCATACCGACAACAACACGTGTTTTTGAATTATCAGTCATAGATAACTCCTCCCATCAAATAAAAATTAACATAGACTTGAAGGGTCTAGTTATTCAAATATCGATTTGAAGGTCGATTTTGAAGCGTAAAAGCACGCAAGCTTAATTATATCATGATTAAAGAATAATGCAAAAAGGTTACCACTAGGCAACCTTTTTTATACTTATTTTTGTGTAAAGCCACTGTAAACCTATTACTCCCAGAACTATTATTGGAATCACTAACGCTACAAATAACCATTCTGGCTCCTGATAACTTAACACAAGTTTATTCTGCCCTTTTTGCGATGAAACGGTCGGTGTCCCAATCGTTGACAAGCTATAGTCATCCTTGTCTAGTTCTTTACCATTTAGCGTCAAGATAGAATCTTTATAGACAACTATTGGTAGATTCAGTTTCTCACCTTCAGCAGCTTGCCAAGTTAATACAAGATAACCATCTTCGAGTATCTTCTCTGCCTTCCGATTCGTAACGATATTTTTATAATAAAGATCATAAGTATTCTGCTCACCTATTTTCCCATAAATCGGTACGTAATCTGGTGTGGGTTTGACAACTAAATTTAAAAACTGTGACAAGTCACTGTCATTCATGGTAAGACTTATCGTCTGGTAATCTCCTTCAACGTAAGTATGTTTAACAATGGAAATAAGTTCACCATCTTGTGCCGCAGTTTTTACAAGATCGGTAGTATCCATCATATTCTGAATAAGACCAACGCCCGCAAAGGCAAAGAGTAAAACAGCAATACTTTTTCGCCAGTTTACAAATCGCGTGACCGTTAACCCTGTAATTGCTAAAAGTAAAATAGTCGCAGGAACAAAAAATCTAAATGGAAATTGAATCAATTCAGCAAATGTATTTCCATTTTCTACTAGATACTGCCATGGAAAAAGACCTGTCGATAAGAAGAAAAAGATAAAATAAATAAAATGCAGTATTTTTTTCCATTTAGCAAATTTCTTCCAATTCAAAACAGCGTAAATAAACTGTAAAATGAGTAACACCATTAAGGAAATTGGGGTATATAGCCAGTATCTTGCCGTTCCATCTATCCCATTCTTACCTATTTCTCTATTTATAAATGGATCTAAAAGGTGATTAGTCCCTCTCAAATATAGAAGTACTAACCAGACATTGACAGTCAGTAAGAGGAACAGAATGACTGCTATAACGACTTGCACGAAGGTTTCCTTTTTCTTTGCGATAGGAGACTTTACAAAAGTGTAAAGATAAAAAGGAAGATACATCATCACTAGCATCAAAGCACTAAGTACGTGAACCTGAAAAATCAACGCCATAGATAAGGCAAGTCTAATTGGTTCTACTTTTTGATAAAAGACATAGTGAATTGCTGGAATAAAACAAAAAGGTAGTAAAGCTGCTCCCCAACTAGAGAACCCCTGACGCATCGTCCAGTATTGAATAGAGAATGTTGTCGCATAGAGTAAACCTAGTGACATGGCAATTGTTGTCTTAACTTTACACTGCTTGAGCAAAGCATACATTGAGGACTCAGACAGTATATGTAGTAATACCCTTGACACAATCTGATAACGAAACCAAGTGCCACTTATTAAAACAAGCCCTCCTTGTAAATAGGCAAAAAAAGGACCGTAAAGAGCATTGACAATGCGGCCTGACTGTTGGAATCCATATAAAGATAAAAAGTAAGAAAGGTTACCATTTTTTAGTTGCATAGCAGCTTCATAGAATCTGTTATAGTGAAAGATGGAATCTGAACCTAAAATGACTTTTCTTGTAAATAGTTGTGGTGTAACCAATAACACAGCAAAAGCTATAATAATAAGAGAAACCCACAACTTTTCTCTTGATTTAAAAATTTGTTTCATTGCTATACCTTTCATTCCTATTATAACAAAAAGGCCATACCCTACCTAATAATAACAAAAAGCTCTATAAAACATATTACCCACATCCAAATTAAAAAGCTGAGAGTATGCTCCCAACTTCTATTAATATTAGTAATTCCAAGCTGACAAACCTTGTGCGTTATAGGCATTCAAGGCTGATTGAATTTGATCCTCAACCGTTGCAGTAGAGCCCCATCCAGGCATTGTCTGAAAAAGACCTGATGCACCTGAACCATTTGCTGCAGTATGGTCACCATTTGACTCACGCGCAATAATTGACTCCCAAGTTGACTGAGGAACACCAGTAGCAGCTGCCATCTGTGCCGCTGCATAAGAACCAACTTCTCCTGCAGTGTTACCATTTGAGAGAGCAACTGACCCACTACCACTTGCAGCAACCGAAGGAGCTGTTACAGTATTTTGAGTCGACGTAGTATCAGTACTCGTTGTAGTAGTGCTTGTAGTAGCAGTATCTGACTGAGACTTTTCAGCTGCTTCTACCGCTTCTCCTGTTGTTTCTGACTGAGGCTTACTTTCTTCAACCTTTTCTTTATTAGCCTTATTATCTTTACTTGAGCTAATTTCTGTTGATTTCACTAAATCTGCTGTCGATTCTGACGTTGTTGATGCTGTTGAAGGCGCTGGAGTAACAGAATCTGAAAATGCATTAACCAACCCTTTATTAATTAGTGTAGACAGTGATACTGCCAAAATAACAATAAAACTTGTTACAATTGCTACTGGTACCGCCAATGATTTCTTCGCTGCAAATTTAATACGGCGTCCCTTATAACTTTTTTTAAACATAAATCCCTCCTAGTTAATTCTAGTTACATTCATCATAACTTAGTAATATTACTGCCGATTATTTGTATTATGTCTAATGTTACAATGATTTATCATTTTAATAAAAAAATGCCAAAAATCTGGCATTTTTCCCTTATTTGTATGAGGTTTTACTAGTTTTCCTCATAAGTCAGTAATAATGATTTAGTACCAACCATTAGCATTCCAGAAAGCAAGAGCTGCAGTCCATGAACCATAACGGCTTGCTACATAATTATCTGCTACTTTCTCTTGATTTTCAGGAGACAAGTCTCCATTCAAATATGATGATGCTAATTGGTAACGTCCATAATATTGCCCATTTTGAGCTGTATAGCTACCGCTTGACTCACGTTGTGCAATTTCTTCTTTGGCAGCTGCCTCTGAAGAAGAAAGATTTGTACTGGTTGCTTGAGTATCTTCACTTTGTGTAGACTCTGTTGATTGTGCTGATTGCGTTGATTCAGCAGTTGCTTCTGTTGTAACTGAAGGTTCTGTAGTTTCTTCAGTAGTTTCATTAATTGTTAAGTTTTGACCAATAGAAATCTTATTGGCATCTTGAATACCGTTTTTTGAAACGATTTCATCTACAGTCGTACCATTCTTCTTAGCAATAGCTGAAAGGGTATCACCTTTTTGAACTGTGTAAGTTTCTGCATTAGCTAAGGCTGTTGCTCCAAGTGTTGCTACTGTAACAAGTCCAAAAAGACCTAATTTTTTAGTGTTAGATGTATTCTTTTTTTGCATGATGATGCTCCTTTATCTATTTATAGTCCAATTCATATTAGTCAAAGATATTAAGTTATTTTTTTGTTTATGACTAATAGGTAAATCAACGGGCTTATTCTATATAGGGATTTTTCAATCCAGATTAAGCTGAAGAACTATAACCATGTATCTATGATACCTTGGAAATATAACATCCCCTTGTTAGGGATATTAAAAATATTACAAGTAGGTTGGGATTAGACGAAAAAAGAACACCTACGTGGGCGTCCATCTAAAACTTCTAGGTCTTAAGACCTAGTTTTTATTTATCTCAACGAATTAACTCTTAAGATAAAAAAGCATTAATCCTAAAGCTAAAATAGCAATAATTGATAAGGTATCTCGACCATTCCATGAAAGTCGACGATATTTTGTTCGTCCTTCACCACCTTGATAGCCTCGTGCTTCCATAGCAATCGCCAGAGCATCTGCTCGTTTAAAGCTTGATGCAAACAAAGGAATTAAAATAGGTATTATTGACCGTACCTTCTGAATAATATTTCCTTCACCAAAGTCAACACCACGCGCCTTTTGAGCATTCATAATACGAGTCGTATCATCCATCAAAGTTGGTACAAAACGTAGACTCAAAGATAGCATTAAACCAATTTCATGTGCTGGTACTTTGAAAACAGTAAGAGGTTTCAAAAGTGATTCAACTGCATCAGATAAACTTAAAGGTGTTGTCGTTAGAGTAAGTAGGGTGGAAAAACTAATAATGAGGATAAATCTAAGGAATATCATCCAACCTTGATTTAAACCGACTTCTGTAATCTTAAAAAAGCCGATAGACCAAAGCACACTCCCTTTTGTATTGAAGAAAACTTGAAATAGGGTAGAAAATAAAATAATCCAAATCATCGGTTTAATTCCACCTAAAAAGAAACCAAGTTTTATTTTAGACAAGAAAACCAAGAAAAGTGTAAATAAAGTTATTACAGCATAAGTTAAGGGATTATTAGCCCAAAAGATAATAACAATATAAATCAGCATGGCTAATAATTTACTTCTAGGATCTAATCGGTGTATAAAAGAGTCCCCAACAATATAACGTCCAATAATTAACTTATCCATGCGACACCACCTCTACGAATTCCTCGATTGTAATAGGGAGAGTTTCAAATCGATAACCTTTTTCTTGTAGCTGTAGTGCAAACTCTGTAATTTTAGGAACACCTAATTGCTTTTCTTTAAGAAAAGTAACCTTTTGAAAAACATCTTTAGGAGCTCCCGAAAATACCAGTTGCCCTTTTTCCATAACATTCACAGCTGTCGCATAATCGGCAACATCATCCATCAAGTGAGTGACTAAAACAATCGTCATTCCAGAAAGATGTAACTCCTTAAAGAGAGACATCAATTCCTTCCGTCCCTGTGGGTCTAGACCGGCAGTCGGTTCATCCAGCACTAGAATATCTGGTTGCATAGCTAGAATCCCTGCAATGGCAACACGTCGCATTTGCCCTCCTGATAAATCAAAAGGATTCTGTCCATGAAATTCTTCCGGGAGTCCAACTAATTTTAGACTTTCAATAGCACGTTGTTCTGCTTCTTCCTTAGAAACTCCGAAATTTTGAGGTCCAAAGGCAACATCTTCTAAAACAGTCTCTGCAAATAACTGACTTTCTGGAAATTGAAAAACTAAACCTACTTTCTTACGAATTGGTTTTATGTCCTTGTTCTTTGATTGACTGGTTATAATCGTATCATCAACTTGAACCTGACCACTAGTTGGTATATAGAGACCATTTAAGAGCTGCATAATAGTAGATTTACCACTTCCTGTATGTCCAATAAAGGCTGTATATGAACCATCTTTTATCGTCGTTGTCAATTCAAAAAGGGCACGCCCCTCAAAAGGAGTACCCGCTTGATAGATATAACTTACATTTTCGAGAGAGATTCCCATAATTGTTCTACCAATTCCTTTTCTGTCAGATAGTCTTCACACTCTATCAGACCTTTATTTCTTAGCTTTTGAGTTAATAATGCACTAAAAGGGATATCCAAACCTAAGTCAACCAACTCTGTGCCTCTACTAAATAGTTCACGAGGACTTGAAACAGACTCCACTTTACCTTTTTTCAAAACCAAAACACGGTCACTCAAAGCGACCTCATCGAGATCATGAGTAATTGATAAAACAGTCATTCCGTATTCTTTACGAATAGCTTTAATAGATTGAATCAATTCCTGGCGACCTTCTGGGTCCAGCATGCTAGTTGCCTCATCCAAAATCAAAATTGATGGTCTCATAGCTACAATACCTGCGATAGCCACACGTTGTTTTTGACCTCCAGATAATCTAGCTGGCTCTCTATCCTTAAATTCTGACATTCCTACAAATTCCAGAGCCTCTTGAACTCTTGAAGCCATTTCTTCATAGGGAACACCTTTATTTTCAAGACCAAAAGCAACATCGTCTTCAACAGTTGCCCCAACAAATTGATTATCTGGATTTTGAAAGACCATGCCAATCTTATCACGAATATCCCAGACATTCTCTTCTGTTAATTCTTGACCATCAACGATAATCTGCCCAGACTCTGCCACTAATAGTCCGTCAATAAGACGCGCTGTCGTGGATTTTCCAGAACCATTATGCCCTACAATGGATAGCCACTCCCCACGTTTCACGTGAAACGATACATCATCAAGAATATAGGATGGTTGATCTTGATGATATTTAAATTTTAAATTTTTTATTTCAATCATTTGTTTATCGTACTACTTGAAAGTATCCTTAAATAAGAAACCTGCACCTTTGAAATAATCATAGCCTGAGTAAATTGTAAAGAACAAAGCGATATAAAGCATAATTGTTCCAATAAAATGCAAATGACACAATAATAGAATGATAGATAACATCTGAGTCACTGTCTTAATCTTACCAGGCATAGCTGCAGCGAGAACTGTACCACCGTTTTCCACTAATAAAAGACGAAGACCTGTGACTGCAAGCTCACGACAGATAATAACTGAAACTACCCAGGATGGCGCTTGATTAATACCTACTAGCATAATAAAAGCTGACATTACCAACATTTTATCCGCTAATGGATCTGCAAATTTCCCGAAATTAGTAACAACATGCCATTTTCGTGCCAAATAGCCATCCAAATAATCTGTAATACTGGCAATAGCAAAGACAACCGCCGCAGCAATATGCATGACATTACTTGACGCAAGTGATGTCATCAGTAAAAAGATAGGAATCAAAACAATTCTAGCAAGTGTCAATAAATTAGGTAAATTTTCTTTTTTAAACATTTCTTCTCGATTCTATTGGATTCTTAATGTGAGGTAGCTAGGTGTATTTTTATCTAATTGAGATAAATCAAGTGACTCCCCATTTACCTTTAGAGTTACTTTTGAAGATTGAGCAATAATAATTTGAGTTGGTTTCGTTTTATCAGAAAAATCTAAAGAGTATTTTGAATTTTTCGTTTTTGAAAGGAGGTAACTCTCTGAAGTATCTGAGTTATCTACTGAAAACCATGTGTCATCACTATTTTTTGATAACTCCACATCTAAAACTACTGAAGAATTTACATTGGAGAAATCAACCATTAGTTGATTTCCTTGAGTTGTCGTTGTTACATTTGCCCCTGAAACGGTAACCTCAGAAATGCTTCGTGACGATTTAGCCTTACTAGCCGTTGATAGATGATTAACTGTAGAGATAGTATTCGGTTTTATCACCTGAGGTTGATTAGAAATATGTCTAATAATAATATAACCTACTGAACAAATGATAAGTAACGAAACCGCACTAAGAATTAGTAAAGGTAGATAGTTAGACTTTCTTTTTTCTTCACGTTTATGCTTTAAAAAGCGTGACATAGGAGCTTTGGTAGCTAAGCTTTCTTCCTTACGTTCAACTGTTTTCTTTTCTTTTTTTAGTTTTTGCTCGTTCTGTCTCTGCTCCTCAAACAGACGCTTTCCATCTAAACCAACCGAAGTGGCATACTTTTCAAGCGCTTCTTGCTGAATGTCCTCTGGCAAAGCTTTAAGTTGATCCATTTCCATAGCCAGAAGAAACTGAGCTTCTACTCCAGAAATTTTTTCTACATCATATAAACTTAATTCTTTCTTTATACGTGCTGCACGTAATTGCTCACCTAGAGAGTGTAACTTCATTTTTCCCCTTTCTAATATTCTTCTTTGTTTTCGTGTCTCTATTATAGCAAATAATCACTTATTTAGGGAAGACAACAAAATCGGTAATCTCTATATTTGAGAGATAATGATTCAAAAAATCCTTCAAATCCTTGGAAGTAATGCTCATCAGTTCCTGACCAAAATCAAAGTATGTTTTATCATTCTCAAAATAAGCTAAATACTGACTTCCTAAATTCTGGATATTGTCTAGACTACGTAAAAATTCACCATACAAAGCTTTCTTTTGCAAATCCAATGCCTCATCCGTCAACAGTCTTTTTTTATCTGCCGACGTCATCACTTGACGAATTAAGCTTGACATACGGATAGGTTCTGCAGTGTCCATAGTCATAATGACAAATGAATATCGATTAGATACCTCGTATTCAATTGACACAGACTCATCTATTTTTCCTTCAGCATACCAATTTTGATAATAAGGAGACGTCCAGCCAAACAGTAAATTAAACAATAACTGTACCAGTATGTTTTCTCTCATACGATTATCAGTAAAAGGAACACTCTTAAAACCAATGGCTAGCTTTGAGATGAAAATCTCCATTTGAAGACTATCTAATTTTTGGATATCTGACTCAATAGGGTTCTTTTCTTTTTCAACTATTCTCTCAGGTAGTGTAAACTCGCTTTGTTTTTCCTTGACAAAAGTGTAAATATCTTCAACATCAAAATCACCTACCAAGACGAGATGACAGTTTGCTGGTCTGTAAAAGCAGTCAAAGTTATCTTTCAAATCCTTTACAGTAATTTTTTCAATGCTATCAACACTTCCAGCAATGTCTTGCCCTAATATAGTATTAGGATACAAACTTTGCAAACAACCCAGATATACTCTATAATCAGGATCATCCTGATACATATTTATTTCTTGTTCAATAATTCTTTTTTCATGGTTGACAGCATCTTCGGAACTTGTAAACTTTGAAGTAAACTTTAATAAAACTTCTAAAGACTCCTCAAAGTGGTCAAGGGTAGAGAAATAATATGTTGTCTTCTCTAAGGTTGTAAAAGCATTGACATCAGCTCCAAGCTTGACAAAATCCAATGTCACATCCCTTCCCTGCTCATCCTCAAATAGCTTGTGTTCCAGAAAATGAGCAATACCTGCAGGATAAGATTGTAACTCACCATCAATATAAAAGTGATTATCTAGCGCCCCAAAATTCGTTGACAGAAAGGCGGCTTTTTCTAAAAATCCTTTTTTCTTAATAATTGATAAAGACATACCATTATCTAAAATTGCTGAATAAACTTCTTCATCAATTTTTTGATAATAACGTTTCTTCAAAGCAGCCATCTAAGACACTCCTTCTAAAAAGAACAAACTCTGTAGCTTAACTTGACGCGCTACACGACAAACATCTTTTTTAGTAACCTTCTCAATCTCATCTAACCAATTCTCTAATGAAAGACTTTTATCGCCAAAAATCACCTTATTAAAACGTTGTTCCACCAATGTTAAGGTATGATCTTCAGAGAGTAGGGCATTCATTCGTATGATTTTTTTGGTTTGATTCAGGAGAGAACTTGAAAAACGTCCTAATTTAATGTAATTCAATTCTCTACTAATTCCTCGCATAGCCTGATTTCTATTAGATTTTTCAATTCCAGCGTAAACTTCTAGTAAACCTGTAAAGACATCAAATTGACTACTAATTGAATAAGCCAATCCTTCCTTTTCTCGAAGCGTTGTAAATAAAGCAGAGTGGGCAAATTCACCAAACATGGCATTGAATACAATTAAAGCAAAGTAATCTTTATCTCCATATTGACATGAAAATTGGTACCCTAATTGTAGAATAGATTGACTACTCTGCCTAGGTTCTATCTTTTCTTTCACCACATTGACATAAGGTTGACTATAGCTAAACTGTAAATCAACTTGACGTCCCTCCAAAGGAAAACGATGTAAACCTTGGAGTACTTGATAATCATCAAATTCTCCAACCATAAAGATATCAATACGATCTCTTGTCAACATACTTTGAAATTCTTGATAAGTTGTAAACGAAGTCTCGGCTTCAACAAGTTCTGCTTGACCATATTTGGGAACTTTCAAGCCCTCATTTACAAAATAAAGCTCTCTTCCCTTAACTTCACTGTAATAGTAATTATTCTCTGTGTCAACATCAAGGTAGGTCTTTAAATTTTGTTTCTCTATATCAAATACTTTATTTTGGTATTGAGCTACTCTTGACAGTGGCTTGTAAAGACACTCTTTCAAAAATCCTAGAACTTCCCAAAATAATCCATTATTCGTAGGGATAAAGGCATCTTTCAGGTACGTCAACTCTATGTCAACACTATGTGTCAACCCTTTAGTTAACACTCTAGTTGACAACTGTGTTCCATAAAGAGAAGCTAATCTCTCTTTAAAAGACTGTACTGTTGGATACGTCTGATTGGCTGTAGCCAACATTTGTGAAACCAGAGCTCGTTTAGCAATTGTTTGTTTATTCAAAGAACCTGTCATTCGAAAAACAATACGATTAGTTTTATATTTTTGTGTTGGAATGAAGTGTACATAGACACCATCAGCAATTTTCATTGATAACCTCTAAAAAGTTTATGCTTCCAATTATACCATTTTTATGCTATCTTATCTCAAGAGAAAGTTGAGGTACTATGGAATATAAATTATTTGATGAATACATCACACTGCAGGCACTTTTAAAAGAATTAAGTATCATTCATAGTGGCGGAGCTATTAAAGGTTTTTTAGCTAACAATACCGTTTTATTCAATGGTGAGGATGAAAAACGTCGTGGAAAAAAACTTCGTTATGGGGATGTTATTACTATTCCGTCTGAGGAACTTGAAATAACGATTATAGCTCCTACAACAAATGAAATTGAAGAGCATCAAAAAGAAGTCGCTGAAAAAGCACGTGTTGCTGCCATTGTAAAAAAAATGAATCAGGATAATAAAAAGAAACAAAAGGCACATCCGTCAAAAGAAGGCAATAAAACTAAACGAAAACCCGTTCGTTTCCCAGGAACCTAACTATGTGGCTCGAAAATATTGATATTCAACACTTTAGAAATTATACTGAAGCCTCTGTGAGCTTCTCAACTCATCTCAATATTTTTCTTGGTCGCAATGCTCAAGGAAAAACAAATATTCTTGAGGCCATCTATTTTCTAGCATTGACACGTAGTCATCGGACCCGTTCAGATAAGGAACTGATTCAATTTCAGCAAAATACTCTCAAACTGAATGGCATCGTGCATCGTCATAGTGGAAAGCTACCTCTGGAAATCAGTTTATCTAATAAAGGCCGCATAACAAAGGTCAACCACCTCAAACAAGCTAAATTATCCGATTATATCGGTCACATGACAGTGGTACTCTTTGCTCCTGAGGATTTACAACTTGTAAAGGGATCTCCAAGCCTAAGACGTAAATTTATAGATATTGATTTAGGACAGATTAAGCCTGTTTACCTTTCAGACCTATCAAGTTATAATCATGTACTCAAGCAACGTAATGCCTATCTCAAATCTACTGACAATGTAGACATTAATTTTCTCTCAGTGTTAGATGAACAGCTTTCCGATTTTGGAGCACGCGTTATCGAACATAGACTAGAATTTATCAAGCAATTAGAGGAAGAGGCAGATAGACATCATAGTAATCTCTCAAATCAGATAGAGCGCCTTAAAATCTCCTACGAATCTAATATCCCATTCGGGAATAACAAAGTTATTCGTGAATCATTTTTAACCACGTTAAAGCAAAATCACAAAAGGGATATCTTCAAAAAGAACACTGGTGTTGGTCCACATAGGGATGATTTGACATTTTACATTAATGACATGAACGCATCTTTCGGCAGTCAGGGGCAACAACGTAGTCTCATTCTTTCTTTAAAAATGGCTGAGATTGCTCTGATAAAAAAAGTAACAGGTGAATTTCCAATTCTTCTCCTCGATGATGTCATGAGTGAGCTTGACAATCACCGTCAACTCAAACTGTTAGAAAGTATTGACGAAGAGGTTCAAACCTTCATGACGACAACTTCACTTGATCATCTGAGTAACCTACCACCCGATTTAAAGACCTTCTTAGTCAAGAATGGTATTATTTGTGAAAAACAAGTCGATTAAGCGACTTGTTTTTCTGTTTTCTGTGCTTTACATATATGACAAGTGATGTTAAAAAGTGTAAACAAAAACTCACCCAAACCCTTTGTTAACAATTTTGTTTGTGTAAACACATTGTAAACCTACTGTAAAAATCAATGTAAAGAAAAAGTACTTACCTGAAGTAAGTACTTTTATGTTTTTTAATGAGCTGAGTAGTTAGGTGCCTCGTTTGTAATTTGAACATCGTGAGGGTGACTTTCAATAAGTCCTGCACCTGACATTTCAACAAACTGAGCTTTATCATGTAAAGCCTGGATATCTTCTGCACCTGTATAACCCATACCTGCACGGATACCGCCAATCAATTGGAATACGATATCAGCAGCAGAACCTTTATAAGCTACACGGCCTTCAATTCCTTCTGGAACAAGTTTATTCGCTTCATTAACTGCACCTTGGAAGTAACGATCGCTTGATCCTTTCTTCATCGCTGCAATTGATCCCATACCACGGTAAGATTTGTATTTACGACCTTGGAAAATCTCAGTTTCACCTGGTGCTTCATCAGTACCAGCAAACATAGAACCAAGCATTACAGCATTACCACCTGCTGCAAGAGCTTTTACAATATCACCTGAGTATTTGATACCGCCATCAGCAATGATTGTTTTTCCGTATTCACGCGCAACACTAGCTGCATCGTAAATAGCAGTGACTTGAGGAACACCTACACCCGCAACCACACGTGTTGTACAAATAGAACCTGGTCCGATACCTACTTTAACAACATCGACACCTGCTTCATAAAGTGCACGCGCACCTTCAGCTGTTGCGATATTTCCTGCAATCAAAGTACGGTCTGGGAAGTGGGCACGAATTTCAGCAATTTTACGAAGAACACCTGCTGAATGACCATGTGCAGTATCAATGACAATAGCATCTGCGCCTGCTTCAAAGAGAGCTTCTGCACGTTCAAAGGTATCAGAAGTAACACCTACAGCACCTGCTACCAAAAGACGACCGAACTCATCCTTAGCTGCATTAGGAAACTCGATAACTTTTTCGATATCCTTAATAGTAATAAGTCCTGACAAACGACCTTCTTCATCAACTAGAGGTAGCTTTTCAATACGATGCTCATGAAGAATACTTTCAGCCGTTTCAAGATCTGTTTCAACTGGAGCAGTGACCAATTTCTCAGAAGTCATGTGTTCTGAAATTGGAGTATCGTAATTAGAGATAAAACGCATATCACGGTTTGTGATAATACCAACCAATTTACGATTTTCAAGTGTCTCAACAATCGGAACCCCTGAGATACGATAACGTTGCATCAACTCTTCAGCTTCAGCAACTTTATTTTCAGGCGTTAGGAAGAATGGATCAATGATGACACCATTTTCAGAGCGCTTTACTTTTCGAACTTCTTCAGCTTGTTCCGCAATAGACATGTTTTTGTGAATGACACCCAAACCACCTGCACGAGCAATTGAGATAGCCATCTTACTATCTGTGACCGTATCCATGGCTGCAGTGATAATTGGGATATTTAATGTCAAATTTTTAGCCAATTTCGTCTTCAAGTTGACGTTGTTTGGTAGAACATGACTTTCCGCAGGAATAAGCAATACGTCATCAAAAGTGTAACCTTTTTTCAAGAATTTAGTGTCCCAATTTGACATTATAATCGTCCTCTTTTCTCAAAGTTTTGAGGTACAAAAACCCCAGCCTATTTTTTAATTGTTAATATCATATCATGCTAAAATGATTTGTCAACAGATTTCGCATAAGATTCTAAGAAAACCTTTTTCCAAATAAAAATAGGGCTCCAGATTATCTTGAGTCCCTACTTTTTATTTCTTAGAAATACTTAATTCCCATCGCTTCTTTTACTTCCGCCAATGTTTGTCCAGCAACTTCACGTGCTGCTTGACTACCTTTTTCAAGCATACGGAAAACTTCTCCCATATCCTTGGCATATTCTAAACGACGTTCACGAATTGGAGCCAACTCACGTTCTAAGATTTCTAGAAGATAACGTTTTGTCTTCACATCTCCTAAACCACCTCGTTGATAATGTTCTTTCATTTCAGCAATTGTAGTAGCATCCTCTTCGCGACCAAAGATATCAAGATAATGGAAAACCATATTACCTTCAATTTGGCCTGGATCTTCCACACGAATATGATTTGGATCCGTATACATGCTCATGACTTTTTTACGAACAGTGTCCTCATCATCTGAAAGGAAGATACCATTACCCAAGGATTTTGACATCTTAGCATTTCCGTCTAGACCTGGAAGGCGTCCTGCAGCTTCATTTTTAGGGTATATTCCCTCTGGCTCAACCAAAATATCACAATGATAAGTATGATTGAAGCTACGTGCAATTTCACGTGTCTGCTCAATCATTGGCTTTTGGTCATTACCTACAGGAACATAATTTGCTTTAAAGGCCGTGATATCAGCTGCCTGAGAAATTGGATAAACTAGAAAGCCTGTTGGAATAGATTCTCCGAAGCCTTTTTGAGCAATTTCCGTCTTAACCGTTGGGTTACGCTCTAAACGTGCCAATGAAACTAGGTTCATGTAATACATAGTCAACTCAGCCAACTCAGGAATCTGACTTTGAATGAAAATAGTCGACTTCGTTGGATCCAAACCTACAGAGAGATAATCTAAAGCAACATTCCCAATTGATTCTTTGATAATCTCTGACTCTTTGGCGTGATCCGTAAGGGCTTGCTGATCAGCCAAAAAGACAAACATGTTATATTTATCTTCGTTTTGTAAAAGGACACGATTTTTTAAACTACCAACATAGTGTCCTAGATGGAGTTTCCCTGTTGGACGGTCTCCCGTCAAAATAATAGGTTTCGTCATATAATTACCTCTCTAATACAAAAAAATCCCCACGCAAAAACATGCGTGAGGGCGTTAATCACTTTTGATACGCGGTACCACCTCAGTTGATAACTCTTTCTGAAGCTATCATCTCAAACCTTCTCAACAAAGAAGTTGCACGATAAGGGGTGCCAAACCTAACGTTTATGTGTTCACGTTAACCGTCAATTCTCTTCAGCCCATTCATTCCACCTTCATACTGGTTTTCAGCAACCACCAGCTCTCTATAAAAAAGGAAAGAATTACTCTTCTGATGACTATTATTCTACATTGTTTTGTCTATTCTTGTCAAGATTATGTTTCTAGTTTCACGTGAAACACAACCTTAGATACAACCAAAATAGTCATTACTTGACGGAAACTAAAAAAGACTTGATAATAAGAATATCATTTCTAGGAGATAATATATGAAACGTCGAATAATAGATATACTTTTAGTTACAATCGGTTCTTTTATAGCTTCAGTTGGCTATAACTCACTTTTAGTTAAGAATAATATTGCCTCGGGTGGTGTCGGAGGGCTAGCCATTAGTTTAAACGCCCTTTTTGGTTGGAACAATGCTAACTTCGTCTTAGCAACCACCATCCCTTTGTTAATTTTATGTTGGTGCTTTCTTGGTCGCGAAGTTCTCCTAAAAACCTTCTATGGGTCTCTTATCTTCCCAACTTTTATTAAATTAACCGAGGGCTTACCTACACTCACCAAACAACCTTTGTTGGCTGCTATTTTTGGTGGGATTGTATTAGGGTTAGGACTAGGAATAGTCTTTTATGGAAATTCCTCAACTGGGGGAACTGGAATTATCACACAAATTCTCCACAAGTATACGCCACTCCCACTAGGAATGGTACTACTTATTGTTGATGGAATCATTGTCGCAATCAGTGCTATTGCCTTTCCACCTGATACTGTTATGTACTCCATCCTCTCACTTGGAGTTGTTTCTCTTACAATTGATAAAATGATGGTCGGACTCAATTCATCACGAAATCTTCTAATCATTTCGCAAAATAGTGAACAAATCCTAAAATACATCACTAGAGTGGCTGATCGAGGAGCAACAAAAATCCCAGTTCTGGGGGGACATACCGGACATGCACAAAATATGATTATGACTACCTTGTCAACTCATGAGGTTCCAAAAGTTCAAGAAGAAATCCAAAAAATAGATGAAACTGCCTTTATCGTCATTGTTCCTGCTTCTACAGTTATGGGACGTGGATTTAGCCTCCAAAAAGATTACCAAAAAGTTCCAAATGACTTTATTAATCCCTTATAAAATCGATTGAAATAAAGTCTAATTTCTCGTAAAATAGTAGTTAAGAATAAAAATAAAGGATATTATATGCTTACTGTATCGGATGTATCGCTTCGTTTTAGCGATCGTAAACTTTTTGATGATGTTAATATTGCCTTCACGCCAGGTAATACTTACGGTCTTATCGGTGCCAATGGTGCTGGTAAATCTACTTTTTTGAAAATTTTAGCTGGTGATATCGAACCAACAACAGGACATATCTCTCTTGGTCCTGATGAGCGTCTTTCTGTTCTTCGTCAGAACCACTTTGACTATGAAGATGAACGCGTCATTGATGTTGTTATCATGGGGAATGAACGCCTCTACGATATTATGAAAGAAAAAGATGCCATCTACATGAAGGAAGATTTTTCAGATGAAGATGGTGTCCGTGCTGCTGAATTAGAAGGACTCTTTGCTGAATTGGGTGGTTGGGAAGCTGAAAGCGAAGCCTCACAATTGCTTCAGAACCTAAATATCTCAGAAGACCTTCACTATCAAAATATGAGCGAATTAGCTAATGGTGACAAGGTGAAAGTCCTCCTTGCAAAAGCGCTTTTTGGTAAACCTGATGTACTTCTTCTTGACGAACCTACCAACGGTCTTGATATCCAGTCAATCTCTTGGCTTGAAGATTTCTTGATTGATTTTGAAAATACGGTCATTGTCGTATCCCATGACCGTCATTTCTTGAATAAGGTATGTACGCATATGGCCGACCTTGACTTTGGTAAAATCAAACTCTATGTCGGTAACTATGACTTCTGGAAACAATCTTCAGAATTGGCTGCACGCTTGCAGGCTGACCGTAATGCAAAAGCAGAAGAAAAAATCAAAGAACTTCAAGAATTCGTTGCACGTTTCTCTGCCAACGCTTCAAAATCTAAACAAGCTACTTCTCGTAAGAAAATGCTTGATAAAATTGAACTAGAAGAAATCGTCCCATCAAGTCGTAAATACCCATTCATCAATTTTAAAGCAGAGCGTGAAATCGGTAATGACCTTCTAACAGTTGAAAATCTCACTGTTAAGATGGATGGTGAGACTATTCTTGATAACATTAGTTTCATCTTACGACCAGGAGATAAGACTGCCATCATCGGTCAAAACGATATTCAAACAACTGCATTGATTCGTGCTCTTGCCGATGATATTGACTACGAAGGTACAATCAAATGGGGTGTTACTACTAGCCGCTCTTACCTTCCAAAAGATAATTCTAAAGACTTTGCATCCGGTGAATCAATTCTCGAATGGCTCCGTCAATTTGCCGAAAAAGGGGAAGATGATGATACCTTCTTGCGTGGATTCCTTGGACGTATGCTCTTCTCAGGAGATGAGGTTAATAAATCTGTTAGTGTTCTCTCAGGGGGAGAAAAGGTACGTGTCATGCTTTCTAAGCTCATGCTTTTGAAATCTAACGTCCTTCTTCTAGATGATCCTACTAATCACTTGGATTTGGAATCAATCTCAAGTCTGAATGATGGCGTCCGTGACTTCAAAGAGTCTGTTATCTTTGCCAGTCATGACCATGAATTTATCCAAACAATAGCGAACCACATCGTAGTCGTTTCTAAAAATGGGGTTATTGACCGTATTGATGAAACTTATGATGAATTCCTTGAAAATGAAGAAGTGCAAGCTAAAGTCAAAGCACTATGGGCTGATTAAACTATAAAAAGATGCAGGTTGGGATATCCCAACCTGTCTTAGTATCATTATGACAAATAAAAAATACCATACGACTTTATTATTTTATCTGGCTGCCTTTTTCTTGCCAGTACTAATCATGATAGGTGTGCTGTATAGCCAAAAAATCTATCCTGGTAGTGAGCGGACTATTTTAACAAGTGATGGTTTTCATCAGTATGTGATTTTTGCAACTGGACTTAGGAATATACTTCATGGAGATGGAAGCCTCTTTTACACCTTTACAAGTGGGCTAGGTCTTAATTTCTATGCTCTAACAAGCTATTACTTAGGTTCCTTCTTGTCTCCACTTTACTATTTCTTTACTGTCAACCAAATGGCCGATGCTTTTTATTATATAACACTGCTTAAGTTTGGTCTTATTGGGCTCTCAGGAGCTTTTAGCTTTAAGCGTCTCTTTACAAAAGTGTCAAGAAGTTTCATCCTATGTCTTTCTACAGGATTTGCTTTGATGAGCTTTGCTACCAGTCAGTTAGAAATTAACACCTGGCTAGATGCCTTTATTCTAGCACCTCTAATCATATTAGGTTTACACCTCTTACTAAGATTCAATAGACGGGGCTTATATTTTTTTAGTCTAACCTGCCTTTTTATCCAAAACTACTATTTTGGATATATGATGGCTATTTTCCTAACCCTTTACACCATAGTACAATTGATAACTATCAAGGGGTGGAAGAGTAAGATTCTTCATTTCATAGACTTTGGAATTGTCTCTATACTAGCTGGTTTAAGTAGTGCTGTCATGCTGCTGCCAACGCTACTTGACTTGACAACACATGGTGAAAAATTTACAGGTGCGTCAAGTTTGTTGACAGAGTCTACCTATTATTTTGACTTCTTTGCGAAAAACCTCGTTGGAGTTTACGATACTACTAAATTCGGATCAATCCCTATGATTTATGTGGGAATCTTACCTTTGATTCTTTTTCTACTTTTCTTTATTAGTAGGGAAATCAAGCTATCATTACGTCTAGGTTACCTCTTATTAGTAGCTTTCTTTATCGCTAGCTTCTACTTACAGCCTCTTGATTTGTTTTGGCAAGGTATGCACGCGCCTAACATGTTTCTCCATCGCTATTCTTGGCTCCTATCTCTCCTAACTGTTCTTTTAGCAGGAGAAACACTCAATCGAATTAGAAAGTTTTCTTTTAAAAGGCTCCTCCTATCTTTCTTAGGATTGAGTACCGCTTACTTACTAACTTGGATCTTTCAATCTCACTATAGCTTCATTGAACCAGTCTCCTGGCTATTAAGTCTAGCATTTCTCCTAGCCTATGCTATTCTATTTACTAGCTATTTTAGACAGCAAATTCCTGGGAGTGTTTTTCGCTGTTTCACCTTCTTATTCTGCATTTTTGAGCTTACATTAAGTACTTACTATGTTGTTGGAGCTCTTGGAAATGAGTGGGTATTCCCAACTCGTGAAGGCTATCTGCGAAATATGTCTGCCATTACAAAACTAGTTTCAAAAACTAAGCAAGCAAATAAGACTTTTTACCGTACTGAAAGGTTAGAAGCTCAAACTGGTAACGACAGTATGAAATTCAATTATAATGGTATTTCTCAGTTTTCATCCATTCGAAATACTGCTTCAAGCTCAACACTCGATAGGTTAGGCTTCAAATCTGAAGGGACTAATTTAAACCTACGTTACCAAAATAACACCATTATCGCTGATAGTCTCTTCGGAATAAAATATAATTTATCGAACTTTGACCTTAATAAGTATGGTTTTAATCACGTAACTTCTGAGAAAACAATAGGACTTTATCAAAATAATAATGCAAGTCAGCTTGCTATCTTAACTGATGGCATTTACAATAATATTGACTTCACTGTCAATACGCTTGACAATCAAACTAGCTTGCTGAATACTCTCTCTGGACTTAACTTAACCTATTTTAAACGAGCTCCATCTCAACTGTTTGATAAGGATGCTAGATCTTTGAATCAGCGCGTGACTAAAAACGTTAGCAACTCGAATAAAGATTTTGTAACAATCACCTATCAAGTTATTGCTCCACCACATAGTCAACTCTATGTTAGTATTCCTAATATTTCTTGGTCTGATGACAATAACCACTCTCTGTCAATTACTGTAAACGGTATGACAAAGAATCAAGTTACTGATAATACCTTTGATTTCTTTGACCTTGGCTACTTTGAAACAGAATCAATGGTTACCATCAAACTTAGTTTCCCTGGCAATAAAGCAATATCCTTTGATAATCCTAGTTTTTATGCCCTTGATACTCAAAACTATCAGATAGCTATGGATACTATTAATGAACGTGATAGCAAGGTTACTACGTCAAAAAATAAAGTGTTCGTTGATTATAGCAGTAAAACGAATGCCTCACTATTCTTTACCATTCCATATGATAAGGGATGGACAGCGACCATAAATCATAAAAAAGTTAAGATTCAACGAGCCCAAAAGGGGTTCATGAAAGTCGATGTCCCTAGTGGAAAAGGAAAAGTTGTTCTAACCTTTATTCCCTATGGACTTAAGACAGGTTCATTGATTAGTCTATTGGCAAGTATCATATTTTGTTGCTACGCTTACTTCATCAGAAAAACAACTATTATTCAAAAAAGCTGATTATCTTAAATTAAATAGGTCTGGAACAAGTGTTCCAGACCTATTTAACTTTGGGTACAAAAAAACTCAAGCTATACAACTTGAGGTGTCTTATCACTCCGCCAGTAGGACTCGAACCTACGACATCATGATTAACAGTCATGCGCTACTACCAACTGAGCTATGGCGGATAAAACTGCTAAGTAGCAAAAATAGTCCGTACGGGATTCGAACCCGTGTTACCGCCGTGAAAAGGCGGTGTCTTAACCCCTTGACCAACGGACCAAGTTCTGAGATTTTTATCTCGTTAATACTCTTATTATTATATCAGAGTATTCGATTTTGTCTATACTTTTTTTCAAAAAAAATATTAAATTTTGCTAAATTTATTCGAATTTTACGTTAGTTTTTATCTTGCTTTTACAAAGTATTGACATGTTGCTATATATTTTGTAAACTAATAGAGTTATTGGTCCCATAGCTCAGCTGGATAGAGCATTCGCCTTCTAAGCGAACGGTCGCAGGTTCGAATCCTGCTGGGATCAGATAAAAAAACGCATTCTAGAATCTCTAGTTGCGTTTTTCTTTTGCCTCGATAAATAAGAAATAATTTAAAACAAACAAGGGAAGCAAAGTCGTATATAGGCTGTATTCATGTAAATATTGAGCAAACCAAGTTGAGGCTGCGACTCCTACCATGAATGTAAAGATGATAATAGTTGTATAAGAAGCTTGTTTAAGCGCTTTGGCATCACCCTCGTCAATAGCCCTAGCAATGGTTAAAGAAGTATTAGTAATATTACCAGTCATCATAAAGGAAGCATAATTTACACCTCTGACTCGCTTAAAAATACCTACTTGAAGAGAGGCGAAGAATGCCAAGCCTGCAATCGTAATAGTAGAATCAACGTATGGTGTAATAATTGCAAGAATAGTCATCAAGAGAAGGGCAAGTCTAATCGCTTGCAAATGCCATCCCCACTTATGGTTAATGAGCCACTTCTTAACAAAAAAAACAAAAAACTGACCTAAAACAAAGAAAAAAATAGGTATTACATAGCTAAAAGCTCTTGCAATATGCCCCTCAACAAGGTGAATGACCAAATAGAGGAGATTGCCTGTCTGGATACTTGCAAATCGACCGTCTTGAGTATTGTAAGTATAGGCATCAATGAAGCCTCCTATATAACTAACTAGAGTTGCTACTCGTAATCCTTCAAAAACACGATAGGAGCGTTTTTTCATTCTGAACATGTCTGTTTCCTTTTTTCTACTTATGATAAGGACTTCCCTGCTGAATCATGAATGCACGATAAATTTGTTCTACTAATACAAGGCGCATAAGCTGATGAGGGAATGTTAAGAGACCAAAACTCATCAATCGATTAGCTCTCTTTTTTACTGTTGGAGAGAGTCCCAAACTGCCCCCTATAATAAAAGTAATATCTGAATAGCCTCTAAGGGTCACTTGCTCTAACTCTTTAGCAAATTGTTCCGAGGGAAATTGTTTTCCTTCAATAGCTAAGGCAATGACATAATCACGATCACCTACTTTAGCCAAGATACGCTGTCCTTCTTTGTCTAGGATAGCTTTATTTTCAGCTTCACTTGCATTATCTGGCGTCTTTTCATCCGTTAATTCTATAGATTCAAATTTTGTGAAGCGTCCTAGTCGTTTGACATACTCCGCAATGCCATCTTTCAAATATTTTTCTTTCAGTTTTCCAACGGTAATCAATTTAACTTTCATAGGCTTATTATAGCACATATCCACAATCTTTTAACACCTTATCCACACCTTTTTCATGTCAAGCATCTATAGTTATCCTTATAAAATCGCTTTTTATCTACACTTTTTGAAACTTATCCACAGACTGTTGATAACTGTTTTTTAAAATCACTTTATGATATAATTAAGCTTACTTTGATATGTTTATCAAAAAGGAGGACTAAACGTGAAAAAATTTAACTGGAAAAAAATAGTAGCGCCAATTGCAATGCTTGTTATTGGCTTACTAGGTGGTCTACTAGGTGCCTTTATCCTATTAACAGCAGCAGGGGTATCTTTTACCAATACAACAGATACAGGTGTTAAAACAGCTAAGACCGTATACAACAATACAACAGATACAACTAAGGCCGTTAAGAAAGTACAAAATGCCGTTGTTTCTGTCATCAATTACCAAGAAGGCTCATCTTCAGATTCCCTAAATGAACTTTATGGTCGTATTTTTGGTGGAGATGATAGTTCTGATTCTAGCCAAGACAAATCAAAAGATTCTGATGGATTGCAAGTCGCTGGTGAAGGTTCCGGTGTTATCTATAAAAAAGATGGGAAAGAGGCCTACATCGTAACCAACAACCACGTTGTTGATGGTGCTAAAAAACTTGAAATCATGCTTTCAGATGGATCAAAAATTACTGGTGAACTCGTTGGTAAAGATACTTACTCTGACCTAGCAGTTGTCAAAGTTTCTTCAGATAAAATAAAAACCGTCGCAGAATTTGCAGATTCAAACTCCCTCACAGTTGGTGAAAAGGCAATTGCTATCGGTAGCCCACTTGGTACCGAATACGCCAACTCAGTAACAGAGGGAATCGTATCTAGCCTTAGCCGTACCGTAACTATGCAAAACGACAATGGTGAAACTGTCTCAACAAATGCTATCCAAACAGATGCTGCCATTAACCCTGGTAACTCTGGTGGTGCCTTAGTCAATATTGAAGGACAAGTTATCGGTATTAACTCAAGTAAGATTTCATCAACGTCAGCAGTCGCTGGTAGTGCCGTTGAAGGTATGGGATTCGCCATTCCATCAAACGATGTTGTCGAAATCATTAATCAATTGGAAAAAGACGGTAAAGTTACACGCCCAGCCCTAGGAATCTCAATGGCCGATCTTAATAGCCTTTCTAGCAGTGCAACTTCTAAATTAGATTTACCAGATGAAGTTAAATCTGGAGTTGTTGTCGGTAGCGTTCAAAAAGGTATGCCAGCTGACGGTAAACTTCAAGAAAATGATGTTATTACTGAAATTGACGGTAAGGAAATCAGCTCAAAAACTGATATTCAAACCAATCTTTACAGCCATAGTATCGGAGATACAATCAAGGTAACCTTCTATCGTGGTAAAGAGAAGAAAACTGAAGAACTTAAATTAACAAAATCTACAGAAGACTTATCTGACTAAGTCATTGACAAATCTGTCAAAAGACCTTTACAATAATGTAAAGGTCTTTTTTGGAAAGGAATAACATGCAAGAACAACTCAAAGCTTTACCTATTAGTGAAATCTACCCAAATCCTTTTCAACCTCGTATAGAATTCTCTGATGAAGAATTAGCAGAACTGAGCCAATCAATCGCTGAAAATGGACTGATACAGCCAGTCATTGTCCGAAAATCGGACATTATTGGTTATGAACTAATTGCTGGGGAAAGACGTTTACGTGCCTGTAAACGTCTGGGAATGACAGAAATCCCTGCAGTCGTAAAGGAAGTCTCAGATCAAGAGAGTCGTAAACAAGCTATTATTGAAAATTTACAACGCTCGAATCTCAATCCTATTGAAGAAGCAAAGGCTTATCGTAGTTTAATTAATGAGCTAGCTTACAGTCACGAGGAACTGGCAAAAGCTATGGGGAAATCCAGACCCTATATCAGTAACGCTCTCAGACTCCTCCAACTTCCCAAAGAGATACAGACTAGTATCGAAAATGGCAAACTGAGTCAAGGACATGCTAGAGCGCTTTTATCTGTTGAGGATACCAAAAAGCAGTTAACTATCCATCATCAGGTGCTTACTGAAAAATGGTCCGTTCGTACTCTGGAAAAAAGACTTCAAGAACTTCCTAAAAAACAAAAATCAAAAAAAGATATTCACATAAAAGATAAAGAAAAAGAACTAGAAAAATCACTTGGTCTCCCCGTTACTCTTCGTTATCACAAAAATCACTCTGGAACTATTCAGATCCACTTTTCGACGGAGGAAGATTTTAACAGAATTATCAACAAGCTAATTTGACCTGTGAATTGATGAGAAAAAAGAAACAAACTTATCCACATCATAAAAATGTTGCCCTCCCTTTATTTTAGAGGGTTTCTTTTTTTATTCACAACTTGTGGATAACTCTTGTGCACAATGTGAATTGTCTTTTTTTATCTGTGGATAACTCGAGAAACTTTTATCTTCTGACCTGTGGAAAACTTTTTTGTTTTATGATAGAATCAGAGAACAAGAATAAAGAAGGAGAATTGATGGAATGACCGAAAAAGAGCATTTTTTTTGGAATAAGCTCTTAGAGCTGGCCAAAGAGGAACTAACACAAGCCACTTTTGATTATTATGTCCTAGATACCAAGCTCATCAAAGTTCAAAATAACGTTGCTACAATTCTGCTTGAAGAAGTCAAAAAGCTATTCTGGGAAAAGAATATGCAATCTTTCATTTTGATGGCTGGTTTTGAAGCCTATAATAGTGAAATAAAAGTTGAGTACGTCTTTGACGAAGCGCTCATAAACGAGGCAAATTCAACTGTAGCAAATAATGACTTTGGTAATAAAAAGGAACAGCAGACCCCTGCTCTTCCTACATTGGACTCAGACTTAAATAGTAAGTATACCTTTGATAATTTTATCCAAGGGGATGAAAATCGTTGGTCAGTTGCTGCATCTTTAGCTGTAGCTGATTCACCAGGAGCTACTTATAACCCTCTATTTATTTACGGAGGACCTGGTCTCGGGAAAACTCACTTGCTCAATGCTATTGGAAACAAGGTCTTACATGATAATCCTCAAGCACGCATTAAATACATTACTGCAGAGAATTTCATTAATGAATTTGTTGTACATATCCGTTTAGATAAAATGGACGAACTAAAACTTAAATATCGTCATCTGGACGTTCTCTTAATTGACGATATTCAATCATTGGCTAAAAAATCAACGCAAGCCACTCAAGAGGAATTCTTCAATACCTTCAATGTCCTTCACAATAATAATAAACAAATTGTCCTGACCAGCGACCGTAATCCAGATCAATTGAACGAGATGGAAGAGCGTCTTGTCACGCGCTTTAAATGGGGGTTAACCGTCAATATCACACCACCTGACTTTGAAACGCGAGTGGCCATTCTTACTAATAAGATTATGGACTATGATTATCATTTTCCTCCTGAAACAATTGAGTATTTAGCTGGCCAATTTGATTCAAATGTCCGTGACTTGGAGGGGGCCTTAAAAGATATTAGCTTAGTTGCCAATGTTCGCCAGTTAGATACTATCACAGTTGAGGTAGCTGCCGAAGCTATTCGCGCACGTAAAATGGATGGTCCTAAGTTAACTCTTATTCCGATTGAGGATATCCAAACTGAGGTAGGGAAATTTTATAATGTCACTGTAAAAGAAATTAAGGCAACTAAACGAACACAAAATATTGTCTTGGCACGTCAGGTAGCCATGTATCTTGCCCGTGAAATGACTGATAACTCCCTTCCAAAAATTGGAAAAGAATTTGGCGGAAGAGACCACTCAACTGTCTTACATGCATACAATAAAATCAAAAATATGATTGCCCAAGATGACAGTTTACGCATTGAAATTGATACCATCAAAAACAAGATAAAATGACACTTGTGGATAACTATTAAAAATCATTCAAACTTTTCCACAGGCTGTGCACAAGTTCAAAGTCTTGATAAAACTATGTTTTGTAGACTTATGCACAGTGTCCACAAGACCTACTACTACTACTAAAATAATACTAATAAAAATAAAGGAGCATCATGATTCAATTTGCGATTAATAAAGCTTATTTCTTACAAGCACTTCATACGACTCGCCGTGCTATTTCTTCTAAAAATGCTATCCCAATTCTATCGACGATTAAAATCGAAGTTACCAGTGATGGTATCTATTTGACAGGATCAAATGGGCAAATCTCAATTGAAAATAGTATCTCAGTTTCGGAAGAAAATGCAGGTCTATTAATTACACAGCCAGGTAGTATCCTTTTGGAAGCAAACTTTTTCATTAATGTTGTCTCAAGCTTGCCTGATGTTACCCTTACTTTTGAAGAAATCGAACAATACCAAGTTTTACTGAAGAGTGGTAAATCAGAGATTACTTTAAAAGGGAAAGATGTTGAACAATATCCCCGTATTCAGGAAGTTGATAGCTTGACACCATTGCTCATGGACACAAAAGTGTTAAAATCTATCATTGCTGAAACTTCATTTGCAGCAAGCACTCAAGAAAGTCGTCCAATTTTAACCGGAGTTCACTTTGTTCTTTCAAATCATAAAGATCTCAAAGCTGTAGCAACTGACTCTCACCGAATGAGCCAACGTCAACTTGTTTTGGAGCATTCTGCAGATAACTTTGATGTCGTAATCCCAAGTCGCTCACTTAAAGAATTGTCGGCAGTTTTTAGCGATGATATTGAAAACTTAGAGGTCTTCTTCTCAGCAAATCAAATTCTATTCCGTAGTGAAACAATTTCTTTCTATACACGTTTACTTGAAGGAAATTATCCAGACACTAATCGTCTCTTGTCCGATTCATTTGAAACAGAAGTTGTTTTTGAGACTGCTAGCCTTCGTTCTGCTATGGAACGTTCATATTTGATTTCTAATGCTAGTCAAAGTGGTACCGTTAAACTCGAAATCATTAATGGTAGTGTCAGTGCCCATGTTAATTCGCCAGAAGTCGGAAAGGTGAATGAGGATATTGACGTGCAAGATGTTTCAGGTAGTGATTTGGTCATTAGTTTCAATCCAACCTACCTAATAGATGCTTTGAAAGCTCTTAAGAGTGAGACTGTCCGTGTACGTTTCATTTCACCAGTACGTCCATTTACATTGACGCCAGCAGATGACAGTGAGAATTTTATTCAATTGATTACACCTGTAAGAACAAACTAAAATCGAAAAAGTTATCCACTGTGGATAACTTTTTTACTAGAAAGGGAATTTATGTACCAAATTGGAAGTTTAGTTGAAATGAAAAAACCACATGCTTGTACTATCAAAGCAACAGGAAAAAAAGCTAATGAATGGGAAGTAATCCGTCTTGGAGCTGACATTAAGATTCGTTGTACGAATTGTGATCATGTGGTCATGATGAGTCGTCATGATTTCGAGAAGAAACTTAAGAAGGTTTTATAACAGGTGTTGGAGAGACTATATAACGAGAGTTTTATGTTAAGAAAATTACTTCACTAGCAATATAAAGACTTTTTAAAGTCCCTAATCATCTTCTTTATAGCATTCTTTGCCTTGCTTTCCTTTTTATGATTCTCAAAGGGAAGTTGCCTATTTTTAACAATTTTTGTGTTATAATTAACTGAATTACTTTTTTATGGAGAAATAAATTAATGGCTTTAACAGCAGGTATCGTCGGTTTGCCAAACGTTGGTAAATCAACTCTTTTCAATGCAATTACAAAAGCGGGTGCGGAAGCTGCTAACTATCCTTTCGCGACAATTGATCCAAACGTCGGTATGGTTGAGGTACCAGATGAGCGTTTGACGAAACTGACTGAACTTATTACCCCTAAAAAGACAGTTCCAACTACATTTGAGTTCACAGATATTGCGGGTATCGTAAAAGGAGCATCAAAGGGTGAAGGTCTTGGAAATAAGTTCTTGGCGAACATTCGTGAAGTAGATGCGATTGTCCATGTGGTTCGTGCTTTCGATGATGAAAACGTTATGCGTGAACAAGGGCGTGAGGATGCCTTTGTAGATCCGATGGCTGATATTGATACAATCAATCTAGAATTGATTTTGGCTGACCTTGAATCAATTAACAAACGTTATGCGCGTGTCGAAAAAATTGCGCGTACACAAAAAGATAAAGATTCTGTAGCAGAGTTTAACATTCTTCAAAAGATTAAACCCGTTCTAGAAGATGGTAAGTCTGCACGTACGATTGATTTTACTGAGGAAGAGCAAAAAATTGTTAAGGGACTCTTCCTCTTGACAACAAAACCAGTGCTTTACGTGGCTAACGTTGATGAAGATCAGGTCGCAAATCCTGATGATATTGATTATGTGAAGCAAATTCGTGAGTTTGCAGCGACTGAAAATGCAGAAGTAGTTGTTATCTCGGCACGTGTTGAGGAAGAAATTTCTGAGTTGGATGATGAAGATAAGGAGATGTTCCTAGAAGACCTTGGTTTGACAGAATCAGGAGTTGATAAACTGACACGCGCAGCCTATCACTTGCTTGGTCTTGGAACTTACTTCACTGCTGGTGAAAAAGAGGTGCGTGCTTGGACCTTTAAACGAGGTATCAAGGCTCCACAAGCAGCTGGAATTATCCACTCTGACTTCGAGAAAGGCTTTATCCGTGCTGTAACCATGTCTTACGATGATCTCATTAAATATGGTTCTGAGAAAGCTGTTAAGGAAGCTGGTCGCCTTCGTGAAGAAGGAAAAGAATACGTTGTCCAAGATGGCGACATCATGGAATTCCGTTTCAACGTTTAGAAAATAAAAAATAGTGCACAAGGCTGAAAAAGTATTTTTCAGTCCTTTTGCTGTTTATCAAAGAGGAGAAATAATGACAAAATTAGTAGTTGGCTTGGGAAATCCTGGTTCAAAATACCGTGAGACACGTCACAATGTTGGTTTTATGGCTATTGACCTAATGGCTAAGGAACTGGGATTAACCTTTTCTGAAGAAAGGACCTTTAAGGCTGAAGTGGCTTCGACCTTTTTAAATGGTGAGAAGGTTTATTTTGTGAAACCAACAACCTTTATGAATCTATCAGGTCTAGCTGTTAGAGCATTACTAGCTTATTACAATATTCCCATGGAGGATTTTATCGTCATTTACGATGACTTAGATATGGAAGTTGGGAAATTGCGCTTTCGTCAAAAAGGTTCAGCGGGTGGTCATAATGGTATTAAATCTATCATTGCTGAAACTGGCACTCAAGAATTTGACCGTATAAAAATTGGTATTGGACGCCCACAGAAAGGAATGTCGGTCGTTAATCATGTCCTTGGAAAATTTAGTGAAGACGACTATGCCACAATTTTACTGACTTTAGACAAGGTAGAGACAGCCCTCAATCATTACCTGAAAACCAATGATTTCGAAGATACTATGAGGCGTTATAATGGCTAATACTCTATTAGATCTTTTTGAGAAGAATCATCAATTGCTTGAGTGGCGTGATAAAGTAACCCTATTGAGTAGGCAGTTGGTCATGGGATTTTCTGGTTCCAGCAAGGCAGTTGTCATGGCATCCGCTCTTTCTGAGCAAGTTCCTAAGATTTTAATAGTTACTTCAACACAAAATGAAGCTGAGCAACTGACAGGAGATTTGTCAGCTATCTTAGGAGAGGATAAGGTTTATTCTTTTTTTGCAGATGATGTAGTAGCTGCAGAGTTTATCTTCGCTTCACCAGAAAAGACCCATTCTCGTCTTGAAAGTCTTAATTTTTTAATGGATAAAGAGGCCAGTGGGGTTTTGGTCACGAGTTTAGTTGGTACTAAGTTACATTTGCCTAACCCTAAGGTTTATAAAGACTCTCGCATTGACTTAACACTAGGGGAGGAACATGATTTAGAGGCTCTAAGTAAGCATCTGACTCATATTGGATACCAAAGAGTGGAGCAAGTTCTCTCACCTGGTGAGTATAGTCGTAGGGGCGACATTTTAGATATTTATGAAATGACTTCAGAGCTCCCCTACCGTTTAGAATTTTTTGGAGACGAGATTGATGGCATTCGTCAGTTTGATAGCGATAGTCAGAAATCTTTAGACAATTTAGAGCATGTTATCGTATCACCAGCAGATGATATTATCTTAACAAGAGAGGATTACCAACGTGCTGAGAAGGCCCTAGAAAGTGCGGTCTCGAAGGCAGAAGGTCCTCATAAGGCTTACCTTGAGGAAGTTCTGTCGGTTACGATTGATGGTTACCGTCATAAAGATTTACGTAAGTTTTTGTCTCTCTTTTATGATAAGGCTTATACCTTATTTGACTACCTTCCCAAAGGAACTCCTGTATTCATTGATGATTTTCAAAAGATAGTGGACCGCCATGGACGTCTTGAATTGGAGGTGGCTAATCTTTTAACTGAGGATCTTCACCAAGGCAAGTCTCTGAGTCATCTAAACTACTTAGTGGATTCATTTAAGACTTTACGTAACTATCAGCCAGCTAGTTTCTTTTCGAATTTTCATAAGGGCTTGGGAAATCTTAAATTTGATAAGTTGTATCAATTCACGCAATACCCTATGCAGGAGTTCTTTAACCAGTTTCCACTTCTAGTTGATGAAATACATCGCTATACCAAGAATAAGGCTACAGTTATTTTACAAGTGGGGTCTGAAAAGCAACTCAAATCTTTGAAGGAAACCTTGGAAGAATATGATTTAGATTTACCACTTAGTAGTTTTGGAGATTTGATTCCTTATAAGCCTCAATTAGTTCTAGGAAACTTATCCAATGGTTTTTACTTTGCTGATGAAAAGCTTGTTCTGGTCACTGAACGTGAGATTTTCCATAAAAAAGTAAAACGTCGTGCGCGTGCCAGTCACGTTTCCAATGCTGAGCGTCTAAAAGATTACAATGAGCTTGAAAAAGGTGATTATGTTGTACACCAGACTCATGGTATCGGACAATTTAAAGGTATTGAGACTATTGAGATTAAAGGGGTGCATCGTGACTACTTGACCATCCAATATCAGGATGCTGCAACAATTTCTCTACCTGTTGAGCAGATTGAGAGTCTCTCTAAGTATGTGTCAGCGGACGGAAAAGAGCCTAAAATTAATAAACTCAATGATGGGCGTTTCCAAAAGACTAAACAAAAAGTAAGTAAGCAAGTAGAGGATATTGCTGATGATCTCTTAAAACTTTACGCTGAGCGTAGTCAACTTAAAGGTTTTGCTTTTTCACCAGATGATGATAATCAAAGAGATTTCGAAGATGATTTCGCCTATGCTGAGACAGAGGATCAATTGCGTTCTATCAAGGAAATTAAGGCAGACATGGAGTCAGACAAACCCATGGATCGTCTCTTGGTTGGTGATGTTGGTTTTGGTAAGACAGAGGTAGCTATGCGTGCCGCCTTCAAGGCAGTCAATGATGGAAAGCAAGTTGCTATCTTAGTTCCTACAACGGTTCTTGCCCATCAGCACTATTTGAATTTTAAAGAGCGTTTTGAAAATCATGCCGTTGAAGTAGATGAACTCAGTCGTTTTAGAAGTAAAAAAGAGCAGAATGAGACTATTGAAAATCTAGCTAAAGGGCGTATTGATATTATTATTGGTACTCACCGCCTACTGTCTAAAGATGTTAAGTTTTCTGACTTAGGCTTGCTAGTAATTGATGAAGAACAACGTTTTGGCGTGAAGCATAAAGAGAAACTTAAGGAGTTGAAAGCTAAGGTTGATGTCCTTACTCTAACTGCGACACCTATTCCTCGTACGCTTCATATGTCTATGTTAGGTATTCGTGATTTGTCGATTATTGAGACAGCACCTACCAACCGTTATCCAGTTCAAACTTATGTTATGGAAACCAATCCTGGTCTTATTCGAGAAGCGATATTAAGAGAGATGGACCGAGGTGGTCAGATTTTTTATGTTTATAATCGTGTTGAAACCATTGATCAAAAAGTTTCTGAATTACATGAGCTAGTCCCTGAAGCACGTATCGGATTTGTTCATGGTCAGATGAGTGAGGTTATGTTGGAGAATACCCTCTTGGATTTCTTGAATGGTGATTACGATGTATTGGTAGCAACAACCATTATCGAGACAGGGATTGATATCTCCAACGTTAATACTCTCTTCATTGAGAATGCAGATCATATGGGCTTATCTACCCTTTATCAGTTGAGAGGTCGTGTGGGACGTAGTAATCGAATTGCTTACGCCTATCTCATGTATCGTCCTGACAAAGTGTTGACGGAAGTCTCTGAGAAGCGATTGGATGCTATTAAGGGCTTTACAGAACTGGGATCAGGTTTCAAAATTGCCATGCGTGATTTATCAATTCGTGGTGCAGGGAATATTCTTGGCGCTTCTCAAAGTGGTTTCATCGACTCAGTCGGATTCGAAATGTACTCGCAACTCTTGGAAGAGGCTATCAATAAACGTCAAGGTAAAACTCAAGTTCGACGTAAAGGAAATGCAGAGTTCAATCTTCAGATTGATGCTTACCTCCCTTCTGACTATATTTCTGACGAGCGCCAAAAAATTGAAATTTATAAGCGTATTCGAGAAATTGAGAATCAGAAAGATTATCAAGACCTTCAAGATGAGCTTATTGACCGCTTTGGAGAATATCCAGACCAAGTTGCCTATCTCATTGAGATTGGTCTGGTTAAGGCCTATTTGAATGCTGCCTTTGCAGAATTAGTTGAGCGTAAGAACGATACTATCACTGTTCGTTTCGAAAAAGCCTCTCTCAAATTCTTCTTGACTCAAGATTATTTCGAAGCCATCTCTAAAACGCATTTAAAAGCAAAAATCAGTGATAACCAGGGGAAAGTAGAGATTACTTTTGATGTTCATAACAAGAAAGACTATGAAATTCTTGAAGAATTAAAGATTTTTGGACTGACATTTATGGAAATCAAAGAACGTAAAGAAAAAAAAGAAGCTTAAGGAAAGTTTAAGTAAGTCTCTCTATACTATAAAATATCCTAAAACTTTTCTTTTTCATAAATCTCCTGAGAGGGTCGACTAGTGTCGATCCTCTTATTTTTGTATTGAAAAGGCTTTAGTCCCCTATTTTCTAAAAAAAATGCTATCATAGAAGAGATATCCTAACGAAAAGGAAACAGTAACATTGAGATTAGACAAATATTTAAAAGTATCACGAATTATCAAACGCCGTCCAGTTGCTAAAGAAGTGGCTGATAAAGGGCGTATAAAAGTAAATGGTGTACTCGCTAAGTCATCTACAGATTTAAAAATTGGTGACCAAGTGGAAGTTCGTTTTGGAAATAAACTCTTGACTGTCCGTGTTCTAGAAATGAAAGATAGTACGAAAAAAGAAGATGCGGCAAAAATGTACGAGATTATAAGTGAAACAAGGATTGAAGCAGATGAGCAAGAAGCCTAATATTGTACAGCTTACGAATGATTACATTGATAGTGCCAATCAAGAGCAACGATTAGAGCGTGCCGAACACGAACAAAGGAATCGCTTTATGGGGTGGATTCTCTTTGTGGTTGTTTTACTCTTTATCTTGCCAACCTACAATCTGGTTGAGACCTATATGAACATCAAACAGCAAGAGAAGGAAGTCTTGTCGCTTCAGAAAGACTATGATAAATTGTCAGATCAGACAAAGGAACGAAAGGATTTGGCTAAGAAACTTAAGGATGATGCTTTCGCCGAGAAATATGCGCGTGCTAAGTACTATTATTCACGTGAAGGAGAGTCTATCTATCCTGTACCAAGCTTATTACCCTAATGAAAGATTTACTTAAAACTGTAGAAACTTTTTTAACCTATTCAGAAGCCAAGTTAGAGGAACTATCAGAAAAAAATCAGCAACTTAAAACGGAATTACCGAGGAAAGAGGAGGTGAAGAAACAAGCATGAAAAAGCTCTTAATAGCTGCAACTGTTGTGCTTGTATCTTCTAGCCCTCTAGTCCTACTTCCTATGGAGAAGGAGCTAGCTCTGACCCCAAAACAGGTTCAAAAATTGACTCAAAATACTACAGCTAGCTTGAGTCAATTTAAACAGATTCCTAAAAATCCAAGAACGATAACAAATATCCTAACTTATAAGAACAAGGATTTAACAGAATTTAAAACCAGTATCCAAGCGGATACCAAACTATCGATTTCTGCTATTTTTTGGAATGCTAAAGGTGAACCTGTTTTCCAACTTCAAGATGGTGATTATGTAGCCGCTAGTCAGAAATCAATTGTGGATGATAGTATCTATAATCAAAAACCAGTAGATATGACCTTCTGGACTAAAGATGGTTTAACGGTATACAAAGAACCTTACGTGTTAGGAACCGAAAAAGCTGACTCTAAACTCGCTAGTTTCAAACCTATTAAGGTTAGCCAAGTAGCTCAGACGCATGCAGGGACCTACTATTTGGTAGACGGAGAGGGGTGGATTAACGCTTCTGATTTATCAACGACTGATAATCGCATCGAGTCTGTTCAAAAAGTCCTTAATGAGAAGTATAACAATCAAGAGCGCATTTCAGTTTATGTTAAACAGCTTGATACGAACCGAGTAGCTGCTATCAATGACGAAAAAAGCATGTATGCAGCTAGCGTAGCGAAGCTTGGTCTACTCTACTATGCACAGGAACGTCTGTCTCAAGAGAAATTAGCATTATCAGATGAGTATCAATATACCTCTGCTGTGAATGGTTTTCCAGGTGCTTATGATCCAGATGGTTCTGGAAAGATTAGTAAGATGCCTGATGATAAAAATTATAGCTTAGAAAATCTGTTGAAGGCTGTAGCCCAAAACTCAGATAATGTAGCGACAAATATATTAGGTTATTATGTAGCCAATCAGTATGATAAAGCCTTCCAAAAATCAGTAGATAAAGCCGCAGCGACCTCGTGGAATATGGATAAAAAGGAGTTGACTGCTAGAGCCGCAGGTACTTTGATGGAGGCTGTTTATAGACAAAATGGAGATATTATCAATTATCTTTCAAGCACGGACTATGATGGCGAACGTATTTCCAAAAACATTGATGTCCCTGTTGCACATAAAATAGGGGATGCCTACGACTTTAAACATGACGTCGCTATTGTTTATGCAGATTCTCCCTTTATTTTATCGATTTTTACGGATAAAGAAGGCTATGACAAAATCACCTCAATTGCAGATGATGTTTATGGAATTTTGAAATAATGACACAAAAATTGTTGCAAATGATGCAAGCCAAGGGTTATTTTAACCGGCACAAGAAAATTTTAGTAGCAGTATCAGGTGGAGCAGACTCTATGAGTTTGCTGCACTTTTTGTATAGCCATCAAAAAGATTTGGATATTCAGTTGGGGATTGCTCACGTTAATCATAAACAACGACAAGAGTCGGAGCATGAAGAAGCGTATTTACGTCATTGGGCAGTGGAACACAAGGTACCTTTTCACTATAGTGCATTCTCAGGAAAGTTTTCAGAAAATGCTGCCCGTACCTTTCGCTATGAGTTTTTTAAGCAGGTCATGAAAGATTATGATTACTCTGCTCTTGTAACAGCCCATCATGCGGATGATCAGGCAGAGACAATTTTTATGAGACTGTTGAGAGGAAGTCGTTTAAGACACCTGACAGGAATTTCAGCTATCAGACCATTTGGCACTGGTCAGATTATTCGTCCCTTTTTGCATCTTACGAAAGCTCAGCTTCCCGTAACTTTCCATTTTGAAGATAGGAGTAATACTTCACTAGCCTACCTTAGGAATCGCATCAGACTGTCCTATCTTCCTACTTTATCTCAGGAAAATCCTAAAATTAAGGAGCACCTTTGTCTTTTAGCCGAGGAGATTGGTCTTATGGAGCAAGCTCTAGGAGAGTTAACAAAGGATATTAGTATCACTGATTTATCTGTTTTTCAGCAACAGTCAGATGCTGTCCAGCTCTTTCTTCTTCAGAATTATTTAGACTCCTTTCCTGATTTACAGCTTTCTAAAGGCCAATTTAATCAATTGATAAGTTATCTAAGGAAAAACGCTTCAGGAAAGATGCCCCTAAAAAATGGTTATGAACTAGTAAAAACACAGACATATTTCTTGATAAGGAAAGAAGCGTCTATTTCTTTATCGCCTCCTTGTCTCTTAGAATTTGGAAAATCTGTTGAGTTTGAGGATTATACCTTGACTTTTTCAGAATTCAATGACGTTTCTAACACAGATGCTATTAGTATTTGGTCAGATGCCCCAATAGTGATTCGTCATAGAAAAGAAGGCGATAAGATTGACCTTGGTAGTCACCATAAAAAATTAAGACGACTGTTTATAGACAATAAGATTTTAGAGAAGGATCGTCAAAAAGCCATTGTAGGAGAACAAGATGGTCATATTATTTTTCTTTATGTTGCTGGGCGTCTCTATTTGAAAAAAAGACCTGAAAATGCTATACTTTATGGCACTGTAGTCATTTATAAGAATTTCTAATCAAATACCATGTTCAAATAACGATGATTGAAGTAAAAGTGGTATAATAACAGAATATTGACTTCGAGAAAGGGAACCCAAATGTTAGAAAAAGACATTAAAAAAGTCCTCTTTTCCCAAGAGGATATCGTAGCTAAAACTAAAGAACTAGGACAACAATTGACAGAGGATTATGCGGGGAAAAATCCTCTTCTAGTCTGTGTTTTGAAAGGTGCTGTTCCATTTATGGCAGAACTTATCAAACATATCGACACCCATATTGAGATGGACTTTATGGTCGTTTCAAGTTATGGTGGCGGAACTGTCAGCAGTGGTGAAGTAAAGATTCTTAAAGATGTTGACACTAATGTTGAAGGACGAGACATCATCTTTATTGAAGATATCATTGATACAGGTCGTACGCTCCTCTATCTTCGAGATATGTTCAAGTACCGTAAAGCCAATTCAGTCAAAATCGCAACTCTTTTTGATAAACCAGAAGGTCGTGTTGTTGATATTGAGGCAGATTACGTATGTTACGATGTGCCTAATGAATTTATCGTTGGTTTCGGACTAGACTATGATGAAAAATACCGTAACCTCCCTTATGTCGGTGTCCTAAAAGAAGAAATTTATACAAAATAAGTAAAGGTCTAATTAATTTATGAATAATAAAAATAATAATGGCTTCTTACGGAATGCTTTTCTCTACATCATAGTTATTATTGCGGTTGTAACTGGAGTACAATACTTTGCAGGAGGAAGCCAAAGCCCAAGTCAACAATTGTCTTACACACAGTTGCTTAAGAAAATTGAAGATGGTAAGGTAAAATCTATCACTTATCAGCCAGACGGTAGTATCATTGAAGTTAAAGGTAGCTACAAAAAGGCTGAAAAGGTTGATACTGACCTTAGTCTACCATTTTTAGGTAGTGCATCATCAGAGACACGTAGCTTTACATCGACTGTGCTGCAGAATGAAACAACCATGCAGAAATTGCAATCAGCATCAGAAGCAGCTGATGTTAATGTTAAAATGATACGTGAAAGTTCAAGTGGTGCTTGGATTTCATATCTTTTTAGTTACCTACCTTTGATTGGGATTGCTATTTTCTTCCTTTTCATGATGAATCAAGGCGGTAACCGCGGTGCAATGAATTTTGGCCGCAACCGTGCTAAGACTCAATCAAAAGAGAATATTAAAGTTCGTTTCACAGATGTGGCTGGTGCTGAAGAAGAAAAAGAAGAACTTGTAGAAGTCGTAGATTTCCTCAAAAATCCACGTAAATATAAGGCACTGGGTGCACGTATTCCTAAAGGTGTCCTCCTTGAAGGTCCTCCAGGGACAGGTAAAACTCTTCTTGCTAAAGCTGTAGCTGGTGAAGCAGATGTTCCTTTCTTTAGTATCTCAGGTTCTGACTTTGTAGAGATGTTTGTCGGTGTCGGAGCAAGTCGTGTTCGTAGTCTTTTTGAAGACGCTAAAAAGGCTGAACGTGCTATTATCTTTATTGATGAAATCGATGCGGTTGGGCGTCGTCGTGGTACTGGAATGGGCGGTGGTAACGACGAACGCGAACAAACCCTTAACCAACTGTTGATTGAAATGGATGGTTTTGATGGAAATGAGAATATCATTGTCATTGCTGCAACCAACCGTAGTGATGTTCTTGATCCAGCCCTCCTGCGTCCAGGCCGTTTTGACCGTAAAGTTCTTGTTGGTCGCCCAGATGTAAAAGGCCGAGAGGCTATCTTGAAAGTCCATGCTAAGAATAAACCATTGGCTGAAGATGTTGACCTTAAAGTTGTTGCTCAACAAACTCCAGGTTTTGTTGGAGCAGACTTGGAGAATGTCTTGAATGAAGCAGCTCTAGTTGCTGCACGACGTAGTAAGACTAGAATTGATGCTAGTGATATCGACGAAGCAGAGGATCGTGTTATTGCTGGACCATCTAAGAAAGACCGCCAAGTTTCAGAACACGAACGTAAAGTTGTGGCTTACCATGAAGCGGGTCATACAATTGTTGGTTTAACACTTTCTAGCGCTCGTGATGTTCACAAGGTTACTATTGTTCCACGAGGTCGCGCAGGTGGTTATATGATTTCTCTACCAAAAGAGGATCAGATGTTGTCATCTAAAGATGAGCTAAAAGAACAATTGGCAGGTCTTATGGGTGGACGTGTTGCAGAAGAAATTATTTTCAACGTTCAAACATCAGGTGCTTCAAATGACTTTGAGCAAGCGACACAGTTGGCACGTGCAATGGTTACTGAATATGGTATGAGCGAAAAACTTGGACCAGTCCAATATGAAGGTAATCATGCGATGAATCCAGGACAATTTACTACAGATAAGTCTTACTCAGCTCATACAGCTCAACTTATTGACGAAGAAATTCGATCACTTTTAGTTGAGGCACATGACAAAGCAGCTGAAATTATCAATGCAAACCGAGAAACACATGCTCTCATTGCAGAAGCTTTGCTTAAGTATGAAACACTCGATGCTGCACAAATCAAGTCAATTTATGAGACTGGTAAGATGCCGGTGGATTCCCTTGAAGACTCAGAAGAAGATAACCATGCCCTATCTTACGATGAAGTCAAAGAAAGAATTGAAAATAAAAATAAAGATGAAGAAGAGTAAGGAGTTCTACTCTTCTTTTTTTTAAAGTAAAATCGAGAGAAAAAATACCATTTAAAAGCATTATAAAAAAAGAAAATTAAAATCACTGCAAGTTATTGACAAGACAAGTCAGAGATGATATTATAAATAAGCTGCTTCGGAAGGGGCGGCGAACACAAGAAGTAAAAAAACTTCAAAAAAGTGTTGACAAGCTATTCTAGATTTGCTAGAATATAGGAGTTGTCTTAAGAGAGA
>NZ_JACLQM010000051.1:0-1015 GCF_016648655.1 Streptococcus sp. 17.1 | reverse complement strand
ATCAGAATCAGCAAGTGCTTCAGCCTCAGCAAGCGCCTCTGAGTCAGCAAGTGCGTCAGAGTCAGTAAGTGCGTCAGTCTCAGCAAGTATATCAGAATCAGCAAGTGCGTCAGCCTCAGCAAGTGCGTCAGCCTCAGCAAGTGCGTCAGCCTCAGCAAGCGCCTCAGCTTCAGCAAGTGCTTCAGCCTCAGCAAGTGCGTCAGCCTCAGCAAGTGCGTCAGCCTCAGCAAGTACATCAGCCTCAGCAAGTGCGTCAGCCTCTGTAAGTGCATCAGCCTCAGCAAGTGCGTCAGCCTCTGTAAGTGCATCAGCCTCAGCAAGTGCGTCTGAGTCAGTAAGTGCATCAGAATCAGCGTCAGCCTCAGCAAGTGCGTCAGCCTCTGTAAGTGCATCAGAATCAGCAAGTACATCAGAATCAGCAAGTACTTCAGAATCAACAAGTGCATCAGAATCAACAAGTGCATCAGAATCAACAAGTGCATCAGAATCAGCGTCTGCATCTGAGTCAGTAAGTGCCTCTGAGTCAGCAAGTGCGTCTGAGTCAGTAAGTGCGTCAGCCTCAGCGTCAGCATCTGAGTCAGTAAGTGCCTCGGCTTCAGCAAGTACTTCAGCCTCAGCAAGTGCGTCAGCCTCAGCAAGTGCGTCTGAGTCAGTAAGTGCATCAGAATCAGCGTCTGCATCTGAGTCAGTAAGTGCATCAGCCTCAGCAAGTGCGTCTGAGTCAGTAAGTGCATCAGAATCAGCGTCAGCCTCTGAGTCAGTAAGTGCCTCGGCTTCAGCAAGTACTTCAGCCTCAGCAAGTGCGTCAGCCTCTGTAAGTGCATCTGAGTCAGCAAGTGCGTCAGCTTCAGCAAGTGCATCAGAATCAGCAAGTGCATCAGAATCAGCAAGTGCATCAGAATCAGAAAGTGCATCAGAATCAGAAAGTGCATCAGAATCAGAAAGTGCATCAGAATCAGAAAGTGCATCTGAGTCAGCAAGTGCGTCAGAGTCAGGAAGTGCGGGGGGGGGGGGG
>NZ_JACLQM010000050.1:0-1016 GCF_016648655.1 Streptococcus sp. 17.1 | reverse complement strand
GATAAATTGCAAGAATAAGTGCAACATTTACTCGAACTCATCCTCTAGAGCTTCACAAGCAGTTCTGTAAGCTAAACATTTTCGCGGTCTGTGATTGATATCATATAAGGCTTTGTTCAAAGCCTCCTCAGAGATAGCGGCTAAATCTGTTTTCTTTGGGAAATATTCTCTTAGTAAGCCATTTGCGTTTTCATTGCTTCCTCTCTGCCAGGATGAATAGGCGTCCGCAAAGAAAAAGGAAATTCCTAAGTTCTCTACCAGAGGATAGCAGGCAAACTCTTTTCCCCTGTCTGAAGTGAAGGTTTTAAGAGCCTCTTTTGGAAATAGCTTACAAAGTTGTTTGATGGCTAAAAACATGGATTTGGCTGTTCTGTCTGGTATCTTGAAAGCTAAGTAAAAGCGCGTTTTTCGCTCCAGAAAGGTCGCTAAACAGCCCTTGCTTTTGCCTCTGGAAGACACCACAGTATCAAGCTCCCAGTGGCCAAAAGTCTCACGATTCCTGACCTCTTTAGGACGTTTGGCAATTGATGTGCCAATCCTAAATGTCCCACGTGTTTCTTTGGGTTGTCGAGTCTTTCCTTTACGACGCAGGACGCTTAAATCCAGATCAATCAAACCGGCGTAGAGCCAGTTATAGATGGTTTTAAAAGCTACCATTGGCTTTTGTTCAAGCTGATAGCGGCCACAAATCTGTTCAGGCGACCAAGAGGATTTTAAACCGTCCTCAATTTCCTTTTTCAACTCTGGTGTCAAACAAGACTTCCGACCTTTTTGTTTAGCCCTGTGGTCGTACTGTTCCTGTGCTAAGGCTGCGGAATAGCCATTTTGGCATCGTCTTAACTCTCTTGAGATGGTGGATCTATGTACGCCAAGTTTGTTGGCAATTTGGCAAGGTTTCAAACCTAATTCCAAATAGGCTTCTATCTTTATTCGCTCGGTTATGGTAAGATGGGAGTAGCTCATAGTGTTTCCTCGGGTTCTGTTTGTGTGGTTACTTACAGTTTACACCAATGAAA
>NZ_JACLQM010000005.1:0-139523 GCF_016648655.1 Streptococcus sp. 17.1 | reverse complement strand
AATAGAAGGCCACTTAATGCCAGATCATGTCCATATGTTAGTAAGTATTCCACCACGAATGAGTGTAGCTAGTTTTAAGGGATATTTAAAAGGTAAAAGTGCCTTAATGATGTTTGATAAACACGCCAATTTAAAATATAAATTTGGGAACAGACATTTTTGGGCAGAAGGATATTATGTAAGTACGGTAGGACTTAATGAAGCCACAATTAAGAAATATATCCAGGAACAAGAGAAGCATGATATCGTTTTGGACAAATTAAGCGTTAAAGAATATGAAAATCCCTTTAGGGATAATGGTAAGTAATGCGAATGCCTCTTTGAGAGGCTTGTGACGAGTCAAAAGCAATAAGGCTTGAACAAAGTGAAAGCCAGCGTCTTTAGGCGCTGGCTGGTATTATGGGCTTATAGCCCTTGATCAAACCACCCGTTAGACGGGTGGTTATGATTTTTTCAATCGCAGTAACACTGGTGTGATACTTAGAGTTAACAGACCGGCGATAATCATTTCAGCAATCGAATTTGTTGTGAAAATGGTTGCCATCAGTGTTTTGCCACCTGCTGTGTAGAAGTTAGGGATTAGGAAATAGATGCCGAGAAGTACGAAAAATGTATTTGTGAAAGCACCTAAAACCCCAGATAGCATCAGACCTAGACGGTTTTGAAGTAATTTGTAGACAAAGTAAGGGAAAATACCGATCAGGATACGAGGAACGATGGCAATGACTGCAGATGCCCAAGTTCCCCCTTCAACAAAAGGACTAAAGAGATAGCTACTAACCGTATAAATGATTGTGTTACGAACAATACTCATAATTCCCATGAAACCACCCAAATAGGCTCCAATTTTAGGACCATAGACGATACTAGCAATAATAACTGGGATGTGCGTTAGGGTTGGTTTAATTGGAAGTACAAAAGCGGCAAAGATGGTTTGACTAAGTACTTCGATAACAACCATAGTCGCTATCAAGAGCGCTAACTGCGCTGTTTGGTTTGCTTTATTTTTCTTATTCATCATAAACTCCTTTTTATTCTCTACAAGGCTATTTTGTTAAAGCATTGTCAATGGATTCAATAATGTCATCGATATCAGCTAAGGCACCGCGTCCCGTATCTCCACAAGCCAGTAATCCTGATTTTGGAAGAATTTCTTGGTAGCCAAGGTCATGCAAAGTATCTAAATTTTTCCTAGTCAATGGATTTTCATACATTTTCGTATTCATTGCAGGGGCAATTAGTTTTGGGGTAGTGTTAGGTAAAGCTAAAGCAGTAGCAGTAAGCATATTATCAGCCATACCATGTGCTAATTTTGCAATGGTATTTGCTGAAGCTGGAACTACAATAAAGAGGTCAGCTTCTTTTCCTAAGTCAATATGATTAATACGTTCAGCTAATTTTTCTTCCATGACATCAGTGTGAACGGGGTTCTTCGAGAGAACTTGAAGTGTCAGAGGGGTGATAAAGGCTTGAGCAGCTTCAGTCATAATGACGTGAACGTCATAACCTTTTTTCTTTAACCTGCTTGTTAGATCAGCTGCTTTATAGGCGGATATTGATCCTGAAACAGCAAGGATGATACGTTTAGTCATGGCATATCCTTTCAAATAAAGCTTGAGCAATTGCAGATTTAGTCGTAACTTTCTCCTCGTTTTTTTCGTCAACAAGATAGGCAATATGCTGATCTGGAGTAATATCACTCAAGTCGTTGGCAACAATAATATCAGCTTTGTTGCGTTTCAGACTTGCACGAGCAACCTCAAAAAGCTCTTCTTTTCTTACATTAACCAAAAGTTTGAAGCCAATCAATTGAATATCAGGATTCCATTGTTTGACGAGGCTAATGACCTTCGGTGTTTTTTTAAGAAAAAGAACCTGATAATCAGAAGCCGATGATATCTTGCTTTCAGTGTTAGATTTATGCAAGAATTGAGCGAGATCTTCGGTGTCCTCCAGTTCAGCAAAATCCGTCATATAAATAGGAGTATAATCAGAGACTGCCATACTATGTATAAGAACATCGTGCTCTTTGACGAGTGGCTCCATCTTTTTGAGAAGACTTTCTACGTTCGTAATTTCTGTAATCTTTAGATTTTCTTTCGGTTCTGGTTTAACCGCTGTCTTGGTCGTTACTAAGGTTACTTGGTGACCCTTAGCCAAGAAAAGTTCAGCGATTTCCTTTCCTAGATAACCTGTTGAATGGTTTGTGATTCCACGTACAGCATCAATCTTTTCAGTGGTACCACCCGATGTAATCAAAATTTTCATAGTAGTATTGTACTAAAAATTTGGTCTTTAGTAAATAAAAGTAAGTATTTTTTTGAGGCGTACCCCTATAAATTAAAGTTATAACGATTTATAACAAAACAAAAACCGAACATTGAAAAGTAATTAACCAAAAATAATGCGTTTTTTATTAAACTCTGATATAATAGATTTTAGAAAAATATAGAGGAGTGTCTCATGAAAACAGATATCGAAATTGCTCAAAGTGTAGAATTAAAACCAATCACAGAAGTAGTTGAAAAAGTTGGAATCGGCTTTGACGATTTGGAACTCTACGGAAAATATAAGGCAAAATTGTCATTTGATAAAATCAATGCTGTCAAAGACAATAAGCCAGGAAAATTGATTTTGGTGACAGCTATCAACCCAACACCAGCTGGTGAAGGGAAATCAACCATGTCAATTGGTCTTGCAGATGCTCTTAACAAAATTGGTAAGAAAACAATGATTGCCCTTCGTGAACCATCACTTGGTCCGGTTATGGGAATCAAAGGTGGTGCTGCAGGTGGTGGTTACGCTCAAGTGCTTCCGATGGAAGATATCAACCTCCACTTCACAGGGGATATGCACGCTATTACTACAGCAAATAATGCTTTGTCAGCCCTTCTTGACAACCATATTCATCAAGGAAATGCTCTCGGCATTGACCAACGTCGTATCATTTGGAAACGTGTGGTTGACCTTAATGACCGTGCACTTCGTCATGTAAATGTTGGTCTTGGCGGACCACTTAATGGTATTCCACGTGAAGATGGTTTTGATATTACTGTTGCATCTGAAATCATGGCGATTCTTTGCTTGGCTACTGATATTAATGACCTTAAAGAACGTTTGGCTAACATTGTAGTTGCCTACCGTTATGACCGTACACCAGTTTATGTAGGTGATCTTGAAATTGAAGGTGCGCTTACCCTTATTCTTAAAGATGCCATCAAACCAAACTTGGTACAGACAATTTATGGGACACCAGCCTTGGTACACGGTGGTCCATTTGCCAATATCGCTCACGGATGTAACTCAGTTCTAGCTACAGCTACAGCTCTTCGTTTGGCTGATTATACGATTACTGAAGCAGGTTTCGGTGCTGACCTTGGTGCTGAAAAATTCCTTGATATCAAGACTCCAAACCTCCCAACAACTCCTGATGCCGTTGTTATTGTTGCGACACTTCGTGCCCTCAAAATGCACGGTGGGGTAGCCAAAACTGACCTCTCTGAAGAAAATGTTCAGGCCGTTCGTGATGGCTTCGCAAACTTGAAACGTCATGTGGAAAACGTTCGTAAATTTGGTCTTCCAGCAGTCGTTGCTATTAACGAATTTGTTGCTGATACTGAAGCTGAAATTGCAGCCCTTAAAGAACTTTGTGCAGAAATCGATGTTCCTGTTGAATTGGCTAGCGTTTGGGCTAATGGTGCTGATGGTGGTATTGACCTTGCCAACGCAGTAGTTGATGCTGTTGAAAATGGTAATGCCGACTATAAACGTCTTTATTCTGATGATGATAGCTTGGAAGAAAAAATCACTAAGATTGTTACTGAAATCTATGGTGGTAAATCAGTTGTCTTCGAGAAAAAAGCTAAGAACCAACTCAAACAATTTGCAGAATTCGGTTGGGATAAATTGCCAGTATGTATGGCTAAAACACAATATAGTTTCTCAGATAACCAATTCTTACTTGGAGCACCAGAAGGTTTTGATATCACTATCCGTGAATTTGTTCCTAAAACAGGTGCTGGATTTATCGTAGCTCTTACAGGTGACGTCATGACTATGCCTGGTCTTCCAAAAGCACCAGCAGCCCTCAAGATGGACGTAGCTGAAGACGGAACAGCTGTTGGTTTGTTCTAAGAAGAAATATCGATACAAAACAGTACCTATTGGTGCTGTTTTTTCGTTTCAGTTATGAAAAGCTTAAGGAAAGTTTAGTAGACTAAATCTAAATAAAAGAAGATCAAAGCACTAGATGATTATATGTATTTTAGATATAATGATAAAACTTAGTCAAAGTGTTATTTGTATCTTTGACACCTAACAAGGGGGGATAACTATGATTAAAATACTACTAGTAGAAGATGATTTGAGTTTGTCGAACTCAGTTTTTGATTTTTTAGATGACTTTGCTGATGTGATGCAAGTCTTTGATGGAGATGAAGGTCTCTACGAAGCTGAAAGTGGCGTCTATGATTTGATTCTTTTAGACCTTATGTTACCTGAAAAAGATGGTTTCACGGTTCTTAGAGAATTACGTGAAAAAGGTGTAACAACCCCTGTACTTATCATGACGGCTAAGGAAAGTCTAGATGATAAGGGTCATGGCTTTGAACTGGGTGCAGACGACTATCTAACCAAACCTTTCTATTTAGAAGAGTTGAAGATGCGTATTCAAGCACTTTTGAAACGATCTGGTAAATTTGACCAAAACACACTTTCTTTTGGTGATGTTCGTGTCAATCTTGCTACAAATTCAACCTTTGTGGGGGATAAAGAAGTAGAACTTCTTGGTAAAGAGTTTGATTTATTAGTTTACTTCTTACAAAATCAAAATGTCATCTTGCCTAAGTCACAAATTTTTGACCGTCTTTGGGGATTTGATAGTGATACCACGGTATCAGTTGTCGAGGTTTATGTTTCTAAAATTCGTAAGAAACTAAAAGGAACAGACTTTGCTGCCAACCTCCAAACCTTGAGAAGTGTGGGGTATATTTTGAAGAATGCTGACTAAATTTTTCAATTATCTCTTTAGGAGAATTAAGTCAGACGGATTTAAGTCGTTCATTCATTTCTTTGCCACTTTTTCTGGCATTTTCCTTATCATGACTGTCATGATTTTGCAGATTCTGAGTTACGGTGTTTATTCCAATGTGGACTCTAGTCTGAAAATGGCAGCAACTAAGACCAATTCTTATTTAGAAATGGAAATGCTCAAACGGGAACTTTTTCTGACTTCTGAGGTAGATCAAAATAATACGACAACCATTTACCAAGCCTATGATACTAAAGAGTCGACAGCTGAAACACCTGACTCGAGTGGCTCTAAAAAAGAACCTAAGAAGAAATCAAAAATTGAAGATACCCCTCACGATTTATCTGTTGCGGCAAATACTAGTGTCTTGGTACTTGATAAGAATGGAAAAGTCCTTAATGTTGTTGATAAATTTTCAAGCTTATCCAATTTACCAATAGACAAAAATAACATTGATGTTATCAGCAAGGGAAGTGCTCAGAATTATTTCGATCAAACGGAAAAGTACCGTCTGATTACTGAAAAAGTAGACAATAGTCTCTATCCTGATGCTAAGTACCTTGTTATTGCGATTAATACAACTCAATTGGAAGAAGCTACTGAACGTTATGTTAAGCTCATTGTCATCATGATGAGTTTCTTCTGGCTCTTATCTGTTGCGGCTAGTATGTATTTGGCCAAGTGGTCAAGACGTCCTATCCAGGAAAGCTTGGAGAAGCAGAAGGCTTTTGTTGAAAATGCTAGTCATGAGTTACGCACGCCACTTGCAGTTATCCAAAACCGTTTAGAAGTTCTTTTCCGAAAACCTGAGAGCACCATTTTAGATAATTCTGAGAATATCGCATCAAGTCTTGATGAAGTACGTAATATGCGTCTTTTGACGACTAATCTCTTGAACTTGGCTCGTCGTGACGATGGTATTAAACCAGAAATCGAAACCTTAGAACCTGCTTTCTTTGATACAGTATTTACCAACTATGCCATGATTGCAGAAGAAAATGAGAAAGGTTTCACGGCTCAAAACCAAGTTGGTCGTCCAATCCAGACTGATAAAACGTTATTGAAACAGTTAATGACCATCTTATTTGATAATGCTATTAAATATACGGAGGATGACGGACATGTTACCTTTACTGTCCGCACTAATGACCGCCATCTTTATATTTGTGTAGCTGATAATGGTCCTGGAATATCAGATAGTGATAAGAAAAAAATCTTTGATCGATTTTATCGCGTAGATAAGGCTAGAACCAGACAAAAAGGTGGGTTTGGACTTGGCTTATCCCTAGCGCAACAAATTGTTTTAGCCCTTAAAGGAACAATTGTTGTTAAAGATAATCAACCAAAGGGAACGATTTTTGAAGTTAAGATCACCGGAGTTTAATTAATAAAGAAAACCTGCTAGACGATAATCTAGCAGGTTTTTTAGGTAATAAAAAAACTCCTAAATGGAGCTTTCAATTAGTTAGCCAATTTAGCTGCAAGACGTGATTTATCGCGGCTTGCTTTGTTTTTATGAATCAAACCTTTAGAAGCGGCTTTATCGATGCTAGCTGATGCAGCACGGTAAGCTTCTTCAGTTGGGTTAGCGTTGAATGCTTTAATAGCAGTACGCAAAGCTGATTTTTGAGCTGAGTTTTTTTCGTTTTGTTTAACGTTAAGTTCAGCGCGTTTGATAGCTGATTTAATATTTGCCAATGTTTTCACCTCCAAAATTTATCTAACTATGTCATTATACGTTATTTTAGGCCCCTTTGCAAGCTTTTTCTATTTTTTTAAGTGGATGAAGTCGATTTTATGATTGTCTCCCTTGTGAAGAATCAGTTCAGCTCGACTTCGTGTAGGTTCGATATAATTTTCCAGGTTAACCAAATTGATATCACGCCAGGTTTTTTGTGCTAAAGATAAAGCTTCATCCTTACTAAATTTAGTAAAACTATGGTAGTAGTTGTTTTCATCTTTTTTGGCAAGCTCAAGAAGGGTTTGAAAACGTTCAAGATACCAGGATTCGATATTATTAACTTCAGCGTCAATGTAGAGAGAAAAATCAAAATAGTCACTCATGTAAAGTCGTTGGTTAATAGGGTTCTGGAAAACATTAATCCCTTCGACAATTAGAAAATTGGGCTGTCTGATTTCTTGGGTAAGTCCTGGTACAATATCATAAATTTCATGAGAGTAAACAGGAATATTGACATCACCACCATTTTTTATAGTATCTAAAAAGTTGAGAAGAAGTGGCATATCGTAGGACTCAGGGAAGCCCTTACGATTAAGGATGCCTTTTTCTTTCAAGGTTTGGTTAGGATAGAGAAAGCCATCAGTTGTCACAAGTTCAACATTAGATTGGGGAAAGGTACGCTGCAACAAGAGTTGAAGCAAACGACTGGTAGTGGATTTGCCAACAGCAACTGAACCAGATACCCCAATAATAAATGGACGGTTAGTCTGTGATTTTTGTAAAAAGATACTTTTAGAAAAGGTCAGATCATTGGCAGTTTTCTGATAGATACGAATAAGATTGATAAGAGGAAGATAAATGTCACTAACTTCTTGCACATCGATCTTATCATTAAGGCTGCGAATGGAATCCAGTTCTTCTGCAGTCAATGGGGCATTGTCCTCTTTATGAAGGCGTTGCCATTCCTTGCGTGATATCGTTTCGAAATTGATAAATTCATTTAACATAAATAACATTATAGCAGAAAAAAAGGTCGAATGTAAGCCTTGTCATTTCACTAGCCTTACTTTTCTATTTATGATACGATAGAGAAAAAGTACTATCTAGAAGGAAAAAACAATGTCAAAAATGTATTATGCTGAGACGCCAGATGCGGCTCACGATATTCACGATTTAAAGGTAAACTTATTAGGAGAAAGTTTTCAGTTTTATACAGATGCTGGGGTTTTCTCTAAAAAAATGATTGATTTTGGGAGTCAAGTGCTTTTGAGTGCATTAGATTTGGAAGCTGGCAAAACGCTTTTAGATGTGGGTTGTGGCTATGGTCCTCTCGGTATCAGTTTAGCCAAGGTCCAAGGAGTTAAAGTCACTATGATTGACATCAATAGTAGGGCGATTGATTTAGCTAGACAAAATGCTCAACGAAATAAGGTTGAAGCTACTATCTTCCAATCAAATATCTATGAAAATGTCACTGGAAGTTTTGACTATATTATTTCTAATCCACCTATCCGTGCGGGCAAGAAAGTGGTTCATCAAGTTATCGAGGAGGCATATGATTATCTCAATCAAGGTGGTAACCTAACTATTGTTATTCAGAAAAAACAAGGTGCTCCGTCAGCTAAGGCTAAGATGGAGGATGTGTTTGGTAATGCTGAAGTCGTTAAAAAGGCTAAAGGATATTATATCCTTAGAAGTGAGAAATTATGAGAACAGTTGATTTAATTGAAAAGAAAAGAGATGGTGGCGAGTTAAGCACAGAGGAAATTTCATATCTCATTAATGGCTATGTGTCTGGGGAAATACCAGACTATCAGATAGCTGCTTTGGCGATGGCGATTTATTATCAAGGTATGTCTATTCGTGAAATCCATGATTTGACCACTGATATGGTTGCTTCAGGCGAACAATATGATTTGTCAGAAATTCCAGGTATTAAGGTAGATAAACATTCGACCGGAGGCGTTGGTGATAAGGTAACCATCATTCTGATGCCGCTTGTAGCTAGCTTTGGCGTTCCAGTGGCTAAGATGAGTGGTCGTGGTCTCGGACACACAGGTGGAACAATTGACAAATTAGAGTCTATCAAAGGTTATCAGGTTGAGCGTAGCAAGGAAGAGTTCATTCGGCAAGTTAAAGACATTGGGATTTCCCTTATTGGTCAGTCTGAGCATTTGGTTAAGGCTGATAAACTTCTTTATGCCTTGCGTGATGTCACTGCAACAGTAGATTCCATTCCTCTAATCGCAAGCTCTGTTATGTCCAAAAAGATTGCAGCAGGCGCTGATAAGATTTTACTGGATGTTACTGTTGGTCAAGGCGCTTTCATGAAAAATATGTCTGACGCTGAGAAGTTGTCTGAGACCATGGTTGCACTAGGGCATGAGGTCAATCGTGAAACGATTGCAGTTATTACAGATATGAGTCAGCCACTAGGTAAAGCTATTGGTAACCGTTTAGAAATCACTGAGGCTATTGAGATTATGCAAGGTAAGGGACGTGAAGATATCACTGACTTTATCTGTGAGTTGGCTGAGATTCTATTAGATTTGGTTCAGGTTGAAGCTAGTCAGGAAGAGATTCGTCAGCGCTTAGTGGGAGGACAAGCCCTTGCTAAGTTTGAAGAACTCATCCAAGCTCAAGGTGGTGATTTGACCGATCTTTATCGTCATAGCAGTGCGCCTGTCGTGACAGATATTCATGCTCATGAAACAGGTTACATTAAAGAGTTACCTGCTATGGCATTTGGAAAATTCGCTATGCAATTAGGAGCAGGTCGAGCTACGAAGTCAGATAGTCTTAATTATGAAACAGGAATTGTATTTGAAAAGAAAGTTGGCGATTCTGTGACTCAAGGAGACCTTATTGCCAAGGCCTATAGCCAAGAAATTTTATCTGAAAAAATGCTGACTGAATTCGAAAAAAATGTTATTATGGGTAGTGAATGTAAAGAAACGACAGAAATATTAAAGATAATTCGCTAACCCTTAATTTAATTCTAATCAAGGAGTTTGTTTATGTCTGTTAATAGCTATATTGACCATACCTTACTAAAAGCTGATGCTAATAAAGAACAGATTCTTTCCTTAATTGATGAGGCTAAGAAGTATGAGTTTGCCAGCGTCTGTGTTAATCCAACTTGGGTCAAAACGGCAGCTGAATTGCTAAAAGATAGTTCTGTTAAAGTTTGTACGGTTATTGGTTTTCCTTTGGGAGCATCGACCTCAGCAGTTAAGGCTTTTGAAGCCAAGGATGCTATTTCCAATGGGGCGGATGAAATTGATATGGTAATCAATATCGGTGCTCTTAAATCTAGAAATCTTAAATTAGTTGAAGACGATATTAAAGCTGTTGTTGAAGCTAGTGGAAGTAAACTTGTAAAGGTTATCATTGAAACTTGTCTATTGACTGATGAAGAAAAGGTCGAAGCTTGCCAATTAGCAAAACTGGCAGGTGCAGATTTTGTGAAGACATCTACAGGTTTTTCTACTGGTGGTGCTACCATTGAAGATATTGAACTTATGCGAGAAGCTGTGGGTCCTACTATGGGAGTCAAGGCATCTGGTGGAGCACGTACACTTGAGGCGGCTCAAGCCTTTATCAGAGCTGGTGCAACCCGTATTGGTACTTCGTCAGGAGTGGCCATAATGAAAGGGCAAGAAAGTCATGACAGTTATTGAAAAAGAGCAAGTGATAAATGCAGCACAAGAGGCAGCTGAAAATGCCTATGTTCCCTACTCTAAGTTTAGAGTTGGTGCGGCTTTGATTACAAAAAATGGAGAAATCTTTCAAGGCTGCAATATAGAAAATGCCTCTTTTGGATTGACCAATTGTGCAGAAAGAACGGCTATATTTAAAGCGGTATCTGAAGGACACCGTGATTTTGAGTGTCTCGCTGTTTACGGTGATACCAAAGAGCCTATATCACCATGCGGTGCATGTCGCCAAGTGATGGCTGAGTTTTTTAAATCCGATTCTAAAGTGATTCTTATCGCTGAAGATAAATCGACAGTCGAGATGACAGTCGGAGAGTTGTTACCATACTCTTTTACAGACTTACAATAGTCTAGTTGTTTTATTCTTTATTAAGCAAGTTTTCTTGCAAGTTATAGGAGGAGTGTTCAAGATGAAATTGAACAAGAAAATTATCGGTCTTGGCCTTGTTGCTGTAGCAGCACTTGGTCTTGCAGCATGTGCTCGTGGCGGACGCGGTGGATCATCAGCTGATTCTAAAGTTAAAGCTGCTATCGTTACAGATACTGGTGGGGTAGATGATAAATCATTTAACCAATCAGCATGGGAAGGACTCCAAGAGTGGGGTAAAGCTAACAAACTTAAAAAAGATTCTGGCTTTACTTACTTCCAATCAAACTCAGAGTCTGACTTTGCAAACAATATGTCAGCTGCTCAAAGCCAAGGTTACAACCTCATCTTTGGTGTTGGTTTTGCCCTTCATGATGCTGTTTCAGATGCTGCTAAGGAACATGAAGATGTTAACTACGTAATCATTGATGATGTCATCAAAGACCAAAAGAATGTTGAGAGCGTTTTGTTTGCTGATAACGAAGGTGCTTACCTTGCAGGTATCGCAGCAGCAATGCAATCAAAAACAAATAAAGTTGGTTTCATTGGTGGTCAAACATCAGATACAATTACACGTTTTGAAGCTGGTTTCACAGCAGGTGCTAAATCTGTAAAACCAGACATCGATGTACAAGTTCAATATGCTGAATCATTCTCAGACGCTGCTAAAGGTACAACAATTGCTTCAACTATGTACGCTTCAGGCGTTGACGTAATCTATCAAGCAGCTGGTGGTACTGGTACTGGTGTCTTCACAGCAGCTAAAGAAGTTAACGAAAAACTTGATGCTGACAGCGATAAGAAAGTTTGGGTAATCGGTGTTGACCGTGACCAAAATGCAGAAGGTAACTATACATCTTCAGACAAGAAAAAATCTAACTTTGTTTTGACTTCAACAATCAAAAAAGTTGGTACAGTTGTTAAAGATATCGCTAACGGACAACTTAAAGGCGATAAATTTGAAGGTGGTTCTACTAAGACTTATGGTATCAAAGATGGTGGTGTTGACATCGTAACATCTAAGCTTCCTTCTGATATCAAGGATGCAGTAGAAAAAGCTAAAGAACAAATCAAGAATGGTGAATTGAAACCAACTGATGGTCTTAGCAAATAATCCATAATATCTAAACTGGGACAATTTTTGTCTCAGCAAAGGGAAGCAGTTTATATTTCCCTTTGCTGATATAAAAATAATTCTTGAAAGGAGATTGTATGACGAAGCCAAATGTCATTGAGATGCACGATATTACCAAAAAATTTGGTGAATTTGTGGCAAATGATCATATCAATCTTGATGTGAGACCAGGAGAAATCCATGCCCTCCTCGGTGAAAATGGTGCTGGTAAGTCAACCTTAATGAACATGCTTGCAGGTCTTTTACAGCCAACAAGCGGGATTATTAAGGTTAATGGACAAGAGGTGACGATTGATTCACCTTCGAAAGCAACGAAATTGGGGATTGGGATGGTTCACCAACACTTTATGTTGGTTGAAGCTTTTACAGTTGCTGAGAATATCATCCTGGGTAGTGAGGTAACCAAAGCTGGTGGTGTCCTTGATATGAAGAAGGCTATTAAGGAAATTACTGAGCTCTCTGAAAGATATGGTCTTGCGGTAGATCCAACAGCTAAGGTGGCAGATATTTCTGTTGGTGCTCAACAGCGTGTTGAAATCCTTAAGACTCTGTATCGTGGTGCTGATATTTTGATTTTCGATGAACCGACTGCGGTATTGACTCCGTCTGAAATTACTGAACTTCTAAACATCATGAAAACCTTGGTCAAAGAAGGCAAGTCAATTATCCTTATCACCCATAAATTGGATGAGATTCGTGCGGTTTCTGACCGTGTCACAGTTATCCGTCGTGGTAAATCAATTGATACAGTGACAATTGAAGGATCAACAAATGCTGACTTGGCCGAAATGATGGTTGGTCGTCATGTCTCCTTTAAAACAGAAAAAATTCCTTCAAATCCAAAAGAAGTTGTTCTTTCTATTAAAGATTTGGTGGTTAATGAGAACCGTGGTGTTCCTGCCGTTAAGAACTTATCTTTAGATGTTCGTGCGGGTGAAATCATCGGTATTGCCGGTATTGATGGTAACGGTCAAACAGAGCTTGTTCAAGCGATTACTGGACTACGTAAAGTTAAGTCTGGTGACATTACTATCAAGGGTGAATCTATTATTCATAAGACAACTCGTCAGATTACAGAGATGAGTGTTGGTCATATTCCTGAAGACCGTCACCGTGACGGTATGGTTCTTGAAATGACAGTAGCTGAAAATATTGCCCTTCAAACCTACTACAAGGAGCCAAATTCGAAAAATGGTATCTTGAACTATAATGTTATCAATGCTAAAGCTCGAGAATTGATGGAAGAATTTGACGTTCGTGGTGCTGGAGAGTTGATTGCTGGTGGTGACTTGTCTGGTGGTAACCAACAAAAAGCTGTTATCGCCCGTGAAATTGACCGTGACCCAGAGCTTCTTATTGTCAGTCAACCAACTCGTGGTCTTGACGTAGGTGCCATTGAATACATTCGTAAACGTATTATCGCTGAGCGTGATAAAGGTAAGGCTGTTATTGTAGTCAGCTTTGAATTGGATGAAATTCTTGATATGTCAGACAGAATTGCAGTTATCTACGATGGTGCAATTCAAGGTATCCAAGATCCTGCTGAAACGAATAAGCAAGATCTTGGTATCCTAATGGCTGGTGGACAATTGAATAAGGAGGAAGCAAATGTCTAAGAAAACACAAAATTGGGCAGTTCCTTTGATTGCTGTCCTCTTGGGAATGTTGATCGGGGCTGTATTGATGTTAATCTTTGGTTACGATCCATTCTGGGCTTACTATGATCTCTTCAGTACAGCCTTCGGTTCTTTGAAAAATATTGGTGAAATTCTTCGTGCCATGAGTCCCTTGATTCTTATCGCACTCGGATTTTCTGTAGCATCTAAAGCTGGTTTCTTTAACGTTGGTTTGCCTGGTCAGGCTTTAGCAGGTTGGACTTCGGCTGTATGGTTTGCATTATCATTTCCAGAATTACCAAAAGTAGTTTCAGTTTTCTGTACAGTAATCATCGGTCTAGTAGCTGGTGGTATCGCTGGTGCAATTCCGGGTATTCTTCGTGCTTACTTGGGAACTAGTGAGGTCATTGTTACCATCATGATGAACTACATCATTTTGTATGTAGCAAACAATATTGTTCGATTTGGTTTTACAGCCGACATGTTACGTTCATCAGAAGCATCTAATAAGGTCGCAGCCTCTGCAAGCTATCAAACAGAATTCTTATCCTCTCTAACCGGTGGCTCACGTTTTAATATTGGTTTCTTCCTTGCTCTTGCAGCAGTTTTCCTTGTTTGGTTCATGCTCAAGAAAACAACAACTGGTTTTGAAATTACATCTGTAGGTCTTAACCCTCATGCATCTGAATATGCAGGGATGTCATCAAAACGTGTTATTATCATGTCTATGATTATTTCAGGTGCCCTTTGTGGACTTGGAGGAACAGTAGAAGGACTTGGTACCTTCCAAAATGCCTTTGTTCAAAACTCTTCATTGGCAATTGGTTGGAACGGTATGGCGGTTGCTCTTTTGGCTACTAATTCACCTATTGGTATTCCGTTTGCTGCCCTTCTTTATGGTGTCTTGTCTGTAGGTAAGAGTGGTATGATTGGTGTGCCTCCTGAAGTTATCGACGTTGTATCTGCTTTGATTATCTTCTTTGTCGGTGCTAACTATATTATTAGATATTGGGTTCGCCCTCGTCAAAAGTCAGTGAAAGCTAAAGGAGGACAAAACTAATATGGACTTCATTACAATTTTAGCCTTGATTGTTGCCTCTATGCTGAAATACTCAGCACCATTGATTTTCACAAGTATCGGTGGTACTTTCTCTGAACGAGGCGGTATCGTAAATGTCGGTCTTGAGGGAATCATGGTTATTGGAGCCTTCGCAGGTGTTCTCTTTAACTTGAATTTTGCAGATAGTTTTGGTGATGCAACTCCTTGGATTGCCGCAATTGTAGCAGGTCTTATTGGTCTTGTTTACTCATTGCTCCACGCGGTTGCGACCATTAATTTCCGTGCGGATCATGTTGTCTCTGGTACGGTATTGAACTTGATTGCTCCATCTTTAGCAGTCTTTCTGACACGTGTTATCTTTGGTGCCGGCCAAACACCAGCTATTAGCCATAACTTTAAAACTGTATCATTTCCAATTTTGAGCCACATTCCAGTCTTGGGTAAAGTCTTCTTTACGAACGTTTCCTTGATTGCATATGTAGCGATTTTGGTTTCAGTTGTGTCTTGGTGGGTTATCTTCAAGACTCGCTTTGGTTTGCGTCTTCGCTCAGTAGGTGAGCACCCACAGGCAGCGGATACACTTGGTATTAATGTTTACCGTATGCGCTACTATGGTGTCATGATTTCAGGATTCCTTGGTGGTGTTGGTGGTGCAGTTTATGCTCAATCCATCTCTAACAACTTTGCTATTACGACGATTGCAGGTCCTGGTTTCATCGCCTTGGCTGCTATGATTTTTGGTCGTTGGAATCCAGTTGGAGCTATGCTCTCAAGTTTATTCTTCGGTTTGTCACAATCATTGGCAATTATCGGGAAACAACTTCCGCTTATTTCACATGTACCAAACGTCTACTTGCAAATTGCACCATATGTCTTGACAATTATTGTCTTGGCTGCATTCTTTGGTAAAGCAGTAGCACCAAAAGCTGATGGTGTTAACTATATCAAATCTAAATAAATACAATCTAGTATTTCAAGTAAGAAGGTCTTTAGACCTTCTTTTTTATGCATGTAAAAAGCCCAGCTTTATAGTTTGCTGAGCTTTTATTCTTATGAAAAATGTGGGTTAAAGTTTTTTTCGTGGCCTATAGTAGTGTCCCAACCGTGTCCGGGGAATACCTTGTAGTGGTTAGGAAGGGTGAAGAGTTGCTCTCGAATACTAGTGAGTAACTGATCGTGGTTTCCTGTTGGGAGGTCCCAGCGTCCAATTGTTTCTTTAAAGAGGGCATCACCAGAAAAGACGATTTCTTCTTCATCGAAAATTAAAGAAATGCCCCCGATAGAATGTCCTGGGGTTGGAACAACTTTAAACTGGAAATCCTCGATGTTATAGTCCTGAGTGAAATCGAAGTAGTATTCTGCTGGATTGACAATAACGTCTTCCATATCGTCATGACGTGGAAGTCCCGATAAATTATCAATAGGATTCATCAACCAGTCTTTTTCAGCCTCTGCAACATAAACAGGAGGGTAATTATAAGCTTGACGGACTGCCTCAACACTCATAATGTGATCGTAGTGTGTATGTGTCAAGAGGATAGCAGCAACAGGTTTATCACTTGCTTTAAGCTCAGCTAAGATAGCAGAAGTATCACTTCCTGGATCAATGACTAGACAGGCTGTATCGTTTTCTAAAATATAGGTGTTTTCCTGGGCAACAGGATTTAAAATTCGTCTTATTTTCATAGCTCTAGTGTAGCACGAATTTCAGGCTTTTTCCAATATCAGAATGATGGCTTTGTCTTTTTTTGGGGCTTTGGATATGCTATAATAAGGTCACTATGAGTGAAAAAAACACGAATAAATATGCTATTGTTGACTTGGAAGCGACCTCCGCTTCGTCAACGGCTAGTATTATACAGGTGGGAATTGTCATCATGCAAAATGGTCAGGTGTTTGACGAATTTGCGAGTGATGTTAACCCACACCAAGAACTAGATGATCACATTATTCATTTAACAGGGATTACTGATCAGCAGTTGGCTCAAGCCCCAGATTTCTCAGAAATTGCTAGAACCATTTTTGAACTGATTGAGGACTGTATTTTTGTTGCCCATAATGTTAAATTTGATGCCAATTTGCTTGCAGAGGCACTTTTCATGGAGGGCTTCGAACTAAGGACTCCTCGTGTGGATACTGTCGAATTGGCTCAGGTCTTTTATCCGACACTGGAACAATATAAACTCTCCCATTTATCCAAGGTTCTTAATCTTGACCTAGCTCAGGCCCATACCGCTATTGAAGATGCGAGAGCGACCGGACAGCTTTTATTTCATTTGATGGATAAGATTGCCAGCTTACCTAGACAGACCATTGAGATGCTTTTGACCTTTTCAGATAATCTTCTTTTTGAGACTGAGTTGGTTATTCGTGATGCTATAAGAGGTCAAAATTTAGGCCTTTCAAAAGAATATGTCATGCTTGAAGAATCTGGAATTGTTCTTCGTAGACCTTTGACTTATAAGTCTGAACGAAAACTGTCTCAAGATTTTGATACCAATATTGCACTCTTAGATTTGGAATCAAGGCCTAAACAAAAAGAGTTTGCTGAGGCAGTAAGAAGGGAGCTTGATAATACTGATATTTCCATGATTCAGGCGCAGACTGGAATCGGAAAAACTTATGGCTATTTGCTTCCTTTGTTGGCGCAATCTGATGTAGATAAAGTGGTAGTGGCTGTTCCGACCAAGCTCCTTCAAAATCAGATTATGAATCAGGAAGCTACAGCCTTATCGGATGTCTTTAATATTAACTTCCATAGTCTCAAAGGACCTCAGAATTATATCAAGTTAGATGCCTTCTACCAAACCTTACTTCGTCAGGATAGTAACCGTTTGATTAATCGTTACAAAATGCAACTTTTGGTGTGGTTGACTGAAACAGAGACAGGGGATCTTGACGAAATCAGACAAAAACAGCGCTATATGGCTTATTTTGATGAGATTAAGCACGATGGTAAGTTAAAAGCTGATAGTCTTTTTGCTGAATATGATTTTTGGCAACAGTCCTACCAAAAAGCCCAGGAAGCTAGGGTAGTTGTGACCAACCATGCTTATCTGTTGACGCGTATGGAAGATGATCATGATTTTGTTCGAGGAAAAACTCTTGTGATTGATGAGGGGCAAAAGATGGTTCTGGCTTTGGAACAATTTTCACGTCATCAAGTCAATCTTACTGTCCTGTTGCAACATATTCATCGAATTCTTGATAGTGGTAGTCAAAGCTTGCTTCAACAACGATTGCTCGAAAATCTGCAGTTTGAAGTTAGCCATCTAATCCAAGAACATCAACAATTTCCTCAGAAGCAGTATAATCGCCAGCAATTAGATCGTTTGCTACAAACCATTTCTGAACTGGAAGGTGAAAGTGATTTTATGGAGATGTTGTCTCCACTGAAGACACCGCTTTACAGCCATTTCTGGCTTGAAACAGACTATTATCAGGAACATCGTGTGACTTATTTAAAGGCGTCACGCAAAGAGCTCTTAGAGCTTTCTGCTTATCTACCAAGTGCCCAAAAAGTGATAATTGTTTCAGCAACTATTGATGTGGGACCTGATGTAGATGTGGCTGATTTGTTGGGCTTAGATCAGGTACGCAAGGTTAGCCTCCCAATGGACACTTTACCCAATCAAGCTATTTGGATTGATCAAAGTATGCCTATGATTGGTGTTTCTTCTGAGGAAGAGTATGAAGTTGCTCTTGCAAAACGTCTCCAGAAGCTATCTGAAATGGAATATCCAATTTTAGTACTATTCACGTCTCGAAAGAGTATGATGGCTGTTTCAGATTTATTGGATCATAGGGAAGTTCGTCACCTAACTCAAGAGAAAAATGGGACTGCTTTTAATGTCAAAAAACGTTTTGATAGAGGTGAGACCAATCTCCTTCTGGGTATGGGATCGTTCTGGGAAGGTGTTGACTTTGCCCAACAAAATAGGGTAATTGAGGTTATTGCACGTCTGCCGTTTGACAATCCTAAGGATCCATTCTATCAAAAGATTGAATCTTGGTTTTCTAAGCAAGGAAAGAGCACCTTTGATAGTTACAGTCTTCCCATGACGGTTTTACGTTTTAAACAAGCTATTGGACGTGCTCAAAGACGTCCAGAACAGCGCTCGGCTATTCTTCTTATGGATAATCGCCCGCTCGTTAAGAGTTATGGAAAACTATTTCTAAAAGAAGTGACACAAGAAGTTGCGCTTAAGCATGCTAAGTTCGAGGAAGTCAAAGAGGATATTCAGGATTTCTTAGAACAAGAAAGTTAACTTTTTAAAACCAACCTTTTCTAAGATTACTTAGGTTTTATAAATTTTACTGACTTATAAAAAAGATAGACTTAATTGCTCAATACTAGCTATATTGCTATGTAAAGATTTATCATTTTCTGATATAATAAATTCAGAAACTTTTTTAGGAGGCATTATGCGTAAACAACGTTCACCCTGGACCAAAAAGCAACAGTTCATTTTTGGAATAATTGTAATCGTTGTGACCTTAATTGCCTCTGTGACTGCTATTCTTATTGTAGCGACTAAGCCTTACGTAGACGCTGAAAAGAAGGTTATTGCCATAGCAAAGAGCAAAGCAGACATAAGGACTGTTACTGAATTTGATATCTACCATGGTGAGTCTACCTATTACGGACTTCTTGGAAAGTCTAGTCAAGGTGAGAAGCTAGCTGTTATCATGAGTCATGATTCAGGTGTGGTTGATATCTACAAGCAATCTGATGGTATTAGTAAGTCAGTGGCTAAGAAAGCTGCTAAGGCCTATGGTGCTAAGGAGATATCCTATGTCCACCTAGGAAAATATGGCAAAACTCCTATTTGGGAAGTGAAGTCAGGAACCCAGTATTATCTGGTTGATTTTATCTCAGGTCAGGTTATTAAAGTGGAAGGACTATAATGAAATGACAAAATTATCAAATCGTGTATTACAAATGGAAGAAAGTGTCACTTTAGCTGCCAGTGCGCGTGCTAAAGCTCTTAAAGCTCAAGGACGTGATATTTTGAGTTTGACACTTGGTGAACCAGATTTTGTAACACCTAAGAACATTCAAGATGCGGCCATTGCTTCTATTGAAAATGGTAAAGCAAGTTTTTATACCGTGGCTTCTGGACTTCCGGAACTCAAGGATGCAATCAGCACTTACATGGAAAATTTCTATGGTTATGCTGTGAAACCAAATGAGGTTGTTGTCGGTACTGGTGCTAAATTTATCTTATATGCTTTCTTTGCTACGGTCATTAATCCTGGTGATGAAGTCATTATTCCAACACCTTGCTGGGTTTCTTACGTAGACCAAGTTAAAATGGTTGAGGGTGTACCGGTTACTTTCCAAACGACTGAAGCTAATCACTTTAAAGCAACGGTTGAACAACTTGAAGCTGCTCGAACTGAAAAAACTAAGGTTGTCTTGCTTAATTCTCCATCAAATCCAACAGGAATGATTTACAGCAAGGAAGAATTGCAAGCAATCGGTGACTGGGCGGTTGAGCACGATATTTTGATTTTAGCAGATGATATCTATGGCCGTTTGGTCTATAATGGCAACACTTTCACACCCATTTCTAGTCTTTCAGATGCGATTCGTAAGCAAACAATTGTGATTAACGGTGTTTCCAAGACCTATGCTATGACAGGTTGGCGCGTGGGATTTGCTGTAGGAGATCCAGAAATTATTTCAGGAATGGCGAAGATTATTAGCCAAACAACATCAAATCTTACAGCAGTTTCTCAATACGCTGCTATTGAAGCCTTAACAGGTGATCAGTCTTCTATCGAAGAAATGCGTCAAGCTTTTGAGGAACGTTTGAATACGATTTATCCACTCCTAGCTGAAGTGCCTGGTTTTGAAGTCATCAAACCTCAAGGTGCCTTTTACCTCTTCCCTAATGTTAAAAAAGCGATGGAAATCAAGGGCTACACAAATGTTAATGATTTTACAAATGCTATTCTTGAAGAGGCTGAAGTCGCTTTGGTAACAGGTGCAGGATTCGGCGCACCTGAAAATATTCGTCTTAGCTATGCAACAGACTTGGATACTTTGAAAGAAGCAGTCCGCCGAATCAAAGCCTTTATGGAAAAATAGAATTAATATAGATCAAAAGAAAAGAGAAGTAATTACATGTCTAAACAATTAGTTTCAATTATTGATGTGCCTAAACACGTGGGCGAAGAAATCACTATCGGTGCATGGGTAGCTAACAAATCAGGTAAAGGGAAATTGGCCTTTCTTCAATTGCGTGATGGAACTGCCTTCTTCCAAGCGGTAGCTTTCAAACCTAACTTCATCGAAAAATACGGTGAAGAAGAAGGTACTGAAAAATTTGATACTGTTAAACGTCTTAGCCAAGAAACATCAGTTTATGTGACTGGTGTGGTCAAAGAAGACGAACGTTCAAAATTTGGTTACGAGTTGGATGTGACAGCAGTAGAAGTCATCGGTGAATCACATGATTACCCAATCACACCAAAAGAACACGGAACTGACTTCTTGATGGATAATCGTCACCTTTGGTTGCGTTCACGTAAACAAATGGCTGTTCAACAAATTCGTAATGCGATTATTTACGCAACATACGAATTCTTTGATAAAAATGGTTTCATTAAATTTGATAGTCCAATTTTGTCAGGAAATGCAGCTGAAGATTCAACAGAATTGTTTGAAACGGATTACTTTGGTACACCTGCTTACCTAAGCCAATCTGGTCAGCTTTACCTTGAAGCTGGTGCTATGGCTCTTGGTCGTGTATTTGACTTTGGTCCTGTTTTCCGTGCCGAAAAATCTAAAACACGCCGTCACTTGACTGAGTTCTGGATGATGGATGCTGAGTATTCATTCTTGTCACATGATGAGTCACTTGATTTGCAAGAAGCTTATGTTAAGGCTCTTATTCAAGGTGTTATTGATCGTGCGCCACAAGCTCTTGAAATCCTTGAACGTGATGTAGATCTTCTTAAGAAATACATTGCTGAGCCATTCAAGCGCGTGTCATATGATGAAGCTATCGACCTTCTTCAAGCACATGAAAATGATGAAGGTACAGACTACGAGCACCTCGAACATGGAGATGACTTTGGTTCTCCACACGAAACTTGGATTTCTAACTATTTTGGTGTTCCAACATTCGTTGTTAATTATCCAGCAAGCTTTAAGGCCTTCTACATGAAGCCAGTTCCTGGTAATCCTGAGCGCGTTCTTTGTGCAGACCTTTTGGCTCCAGAAGGTTATGGTGAAATCATCGGTGGTTCAATGCGTGAAGATGACTACGATGCTCTTGTAGCTAAAATGGATGAACTCGGAATGGACCGTTCAGAATACGAATTCTACCTTGACCTTCGTAAATATGGTTCAGTACCACACGGTGGTTTTGGTATCGGTATTGAACGTATGGTTACTTTCGTAGCTGGAACAAAACACATCCGTGAAGCTATTCCATTCCCACGTATGTTGCACCGTATCAAACCATAAGTAAAATTCTTTAGGAGTGCAAAAGTATGAAAAGATGGTTACTTGGTCTTTTGGCCTTACTTTGTATGGTTTCGATGGTAGCTTGTAGCAAGTCTGCTCCCTCACTAGAGGGTGAATGGCAGGCACAAGATGCCTTAAAGAAGGATTATACGATTGTCTTCAAGAAAGATAAGGTCAAGATTGGTGAGCAGGATTATAACTATACAGTGGATGGTCCCAAGTCTAAAGATGACTTTACCTATTATTCGCTAAAAGTAAAAGATCAGGGAAAAGAAACGTCTTATACAGTATTTTTCCCAACTAAATCCAAAGAGGTTGCTCTTTTTCTACAACCAAATGATGAGAAAGAACCCATTAAGGGTCAAATGCTCTTTGCACTTAATAAAAAAGAAAAACCAGACTACTATAGCTATGTCAAAAAGTATCTGAAATAGTAGGAGAAGGATTAGCCTAGCGCTGATTCTTTTCTTTTTGGAATTATATGTTTCAATTTTCAGAATATTTTGTTATAATAGCAACATATTAGTCAAAGGAGAACTATCATGGCAAAAACTATTCATACTGATAAAGCACCAGCAGCAATCGGACCTTATGTTCAAGGTAAAATCGTAGGCAACCTTTTGTTTGCTTCTGGTCAAGTACCATTGTCACCAGAAACAGGTGAAATCATTGGTGAAACAATTCAAGAACAGACAGAACAAGTTCTTAAAAATGTTGGTGCTATTTTGGCAGAAGCAGGAACAGACTTTGATCACGTTGTTAAAACAACTTGCTTCCTAAGTGACATTAACGATTTCGTTCCATTTAACGAAGTGTATGCAACTGCCTTTACATCTGATTTTCCAGCACGTTCTGCGGTAGAAGTGGCACGTTTACCAAAAGATGTTAAAATTGAAATCGAAGTTATCGCTGAGATTGATTAATGAAGAGAGCCTTGGCTCTTTTCTTTTTTTCTCAACTATGATAGACTATTAAAGATAAATCATTTTCGATGTTTGGGAGACACCATCGCTAAAAAAAACCATTACTGGCGTTTTTTGGCTCCCCCAAGGGGCCTTTTTATGTGTCTCAGACATCACGAATTAAGAGGAATATTATGAAACGTCAATCAGCTTTGGTCGTCTTTAGTGGCGGTCAAGATTCTACTACTTGCCTATTTTGGGCTCTAAAACATTATGAAACAGTTGAATTAGTTACTTTTGCTTATGGCCAACGTCATAGCTTGGAAATTGAAGTAGCTAAAGAGATTGCGCAAGAACAAGAGCTTAAACACCATGTTTTGGACATGTCTTTGCTTGGTCAAATCACTGAAAATGCCTTAACATCTGATATTGAGATTGAGGCAGAAGAAGGTGAAGTTCCTAATACTTTTGTGGACGGGCGTAATCATCTTTTCCTTTCTTTTGCAGCTGTTCTAGCTAAGCAACGTGGTATTACTGATATTGTTACGGGTGTTTGTGAGACAGACTTTTCTGGTTATCCAGACTGTCGTGATGTTTTTGTCAAATCGCTTAATGTTACACTTAATCTAGCCATGGCCTATGATTTCGTTATCCAAACCCCTCTCATGTGGTTAGATAAGGCTGAGACTTGGGCTTTGGCTGACCAACTAGGAGCTTTTGACTATGTTCGTGAAAAAACGCTAACTTGCTATAACGGTATTATTGGAACTGGTTGTGGGGAATGCCCTGCCTGTCACTTGCGTCAAAAAGGCCTTGAAAAATATCTAGCGGAAAGAGGAGAAGCTTAATGTTCTTTGCACCGAAAGAAATCAAAAAAGAAACAGGTGAGTCCTTGGTTTACAATCCTCACCGTACAATGGTTTCTAAAGAGTTTACTTTTGATGCTGCCCACCATCTCTTTAATTATGAAGGCAAATGCAAATCACTTCATGGTCATACCTACCATCTTCAGATTGCAGTAAGTGGATACTTGGATGAGCGTGGCATGACCTTCGATTTTGGTGATCTAAAGAGCATTTATAAGGACCATTTGGAACCACAGTTAGATCACCGTTATCTCAATGAGACTTTGCCTTATATGAACACAACTGCGGAAAATATGGTTTTCTGGATTTTCCAGATGACGAGTCAACATCTGCCAGAGGAGAGAGGACTTCGTTTGGAATATGTACGCCTTTATGAAACACCAACAGCCTTTGCAGAGTTTAGACGGGAGTGGTTGGATGACTAGAGAACGTGTACTCAAACTACCAGTGCTTGAAATTTTTGGACCAACCTTTCAAGGGGAAGGGCGAGCAATTGGTCAAAAAACCATGTTTGTAAGGACAGCAGGATGTGATTACCACTGTGATTGGTGTGATTCTGCCTTCACTTGGGATGGTTCAGAAAAGCCAACTCGTATGACAGCTGACGAAGTCATTAAAGCTTTGGATGCGCTAGGAACTTACGACTATGTTACTCTATCTGGAGGAAACCCAGCTCTGCTAGCGGCTAATATGGCTGAACTCGTTTCAAAACTCAAGGCAAGAGGCGTAACCCTGGCCGTTGAAACACAGGGTTCTCGCTGGCAGGAGTGGCTAAAGGAAATTGACCAAGTAACCTTAAGTCCTAAACCGCCATCATCCAAGATGGAAGTCAATATGGAAACCCTTGACTTTATTGTTTCTCAGCTTGATCCTGATAAAGTTACCTTCAAGGTTCCTGTTTTCGATGATACAGATTTAGCCTTTGCTAAAATGATTCAGGAACGTTATCAGCCAGATGTCATGTTTCTTTCAGCTGGTAATCCTGAACCTAAAGCAGAGGGTAATATTGTCCAACATCAATTAAATCGCCTAAAAGAACTATGGGAGACTGTAGCTGCTGATAATTCGTGGGGCAATGTGCGTGTCCTCCCTCAGCTTCATACCCTACTCTATGATAATGAGCGTGGTGTCTAATCTTCACAGTCTATAAGATTAGAATTGATAGTATTTTGACTTTTTTGATGATTAAGATTAGAAATTAAGATTAAAAATCGACTATATAAAGGTCTAGAAAAATTAATAACGAAGGAAGAAAAATGTCACAACAAGAAGAAATGAAAAACCTCACTCTCCTTGGTAATAAGGAGACACCTTATATTTTTGAATACTCTCCACAAGTCTTGGAGTCTTTTGATAATCGTCACACTGATAATGATTACTTTATCAAATTCAACTGTCCAGAATTTACGTCACTTTGTCCTATTACTGGCCAACCTGATTTTGCAAGTATCTATATTTCTTATATTCCAGACCAGCTGTGCGTTGAGTCTAAATCTCTAAAGCTTTACCTCTTTAGTTACCGTAATCACGGAGATTTCCATGAAAACTGTATTAATACCATTGGTAAAGATTTGGTGGAGCTTTTGAACCCCCGTTACTTAGAAGTTTGGGGTAAATTTACACCTCGTGGTGGTATTTCTATTGACCCTTATTATAATTATGGCCGTCCAGAAACTAAGTATGAAAAGATGGCAGAGCAACGTCTTTTTAATCACGATCTTTACCCAGAAAATATTGATAATCGTTAATATCATGCTAAAGTCCTTATGTTAAGGGCTTTTTTATTCTGTTAAACACCTGTCTTTAGGGTGTAAAAGAAAGCTGATTAATCATTTTTTACAAGTAAAAGTAAGGTCATTGTTAGTTTTTTATTGGTCTGTTCTTAGAAAGTTCTATTATTAAAATAATTTGACAATAGAAGTATTATCTCCTACAATTAAAGTAAAACAGAAGCGTAAGCGCTTGCTTATAAAAGGTATATTTGTTTTTAAAAAAGGGGATGAAGACAATGAGAAAAAGTTTACGTCTATTTTCGTGCGCTGTTTTAGGGGCAGCAATATTAGCACCAACGGTAGTTGGTAATGATCATGCACAGGCAGATAGTTATTATGGCCGAGGTTACTATAATAACTATTCTTATAATCCATGGTATAACAACTATTATCCAAACTATGGTTATAACTACGGATACAATGGTTATTATCCAGGCTATAATTACAATTATGGCTATAACTACGGTTACAATAATTACTATCCAAACTATAACTATGGCTATAACTATAATTATGGTTACAACAACTACAACGAATCAGGTACTTACCGCTATAGCAATGGTTACTTGTACTACATCTTGAGTGATGGTAGCTACTATGTTAACTATAACGGACGTTGGGTTCGTGGTGGTGACTATAATAACAACAATAGTGGTTCTAATAATACCCCAACGACAGGATATGAGGTTTTGAGAAATGACCCTCACTACCGTTACGAAAATGGTACTCACTATTATTTGAAAGATAATGGCGATTACTACTATTATTCAAATGGTAAGTGGGTGCTTGTTAAGGCATCAAGCACAGATTCTGAAGCTCCAACAACTTCAACTGTAGATTCAACTTCATCAGCAAGTTCAGAAGTAGCCTCAACTGTTGATTCAACGTCATCAGCAAGTTCAGAAGTAGCCTCAACCGTTGATTCAACGTCATCAGCAAGTTCAGAAGCAGCGTCAACTGTAGATTCAACTTCGTCTGCAAGTTTAGAAGTAGCCTCAACCGTTGATTCAACGTCATCAGCAAGCGCAGAAGTAGCCTCAACGGTTGATTCAACTTCATCAGCAAGTTCAGAGGTAGCCTCAACTGTAGATTCAACTTCATCAGCAAGTTCAGAAGCAGCGTCAACTGTAGATTCAACTTCGTCTGCAAGTTCAGAAGTAGCCTCAACTGTAGATTCAACTTCGTCTGCAAGCTCAGAAGTAGCTTCAACTGTTGACTCAACTTCAGAAGCGGCTTCAACTGGTAACTCAAGTTCGACTGTAACTTCTGAATCTTCTTCAACAGCAACTTCAGAGACAGGTTCAACATCAGAAACAAGTTCTGAAGCTCCTGAACTTGAAAAACCACCATATGCGCCTGAAACAAGCATTGACTATGATAAGTTGCCAAAACCAACATTGCCACCAACAGATTATCGCATGCACTCAGACCCACGATTTGTAGATGACAACGGTACGTATTACTACCGTGTTGCTATGACTGATGAGGAAAATGCGCGTGGTATCGATGGTTACTACAAATGGGTTGATGGTAAGTGGAAACTCTACAATGGTACTGCCAATGATGACCCTGAGCTTGATCCAGATTTCCATAAACCAGCAGGAAACGACGAATACATGTACGATGACAACGCATCAAGTGTTAAGTTGTATTCTGAAAATGTAGTTGGTACTGGTAAAGCAGGAGAAGCTCTTCCATTCCAAAATGTTGATGAATTCAAAGACTATGTCATTAATAATCTTGCTCCAAAATTCATAGACAATGCTGGCTGGGATTGTAATGTAACTTGGGAAATTGAAGATGTTGATAACTTCAACGCTTCTAAGGGCAGTGCTTGGGCACGTGACTATGTTATTACAGCCAATCTCAAGAGCGGTGTTGACGACAAAAAATATAGTGATGTTGAATTTGGTTATGTAAAATTTGTTTATCATGTAGAACCAACTGAAAATTCTGATTATGTTGAAGTTGATTCAGCTAAGGCTGCCTTTAATGAAATCAATGCTCAACGTACAGCTGCCGGTTTACCAGCGCTTACATGGTCTGATGATCTTTACAATAGCACAACTCTTCCACACGCCAAAGATATTTCACATACTTACAACAGTGACGGTATTGTTTACCGTCGTGAATCTGATGGTTCAGTTGTTGCAAATAAATGGTTGAGCAGTGGTATTCGTGAACTTCTCATGAGTCCAGATGCTACTCAAGCTGCAGTGGCTTGTGTTGTCGCAGGTGATGGTACTTACTACTGGACTTTGAATTACCAATAAGAAGATGTTAAATTAATTGTCCCAATAATGAGGAGTCTGAGGTTAGTCTTGGACTCTTTTCCTTTATCTATTGAACGTTTAAGCTTTCAATATGGTATAATAGAGCCTAGAAAGAAGGCGAAAATATGCAGGTTAAGAGAGTTCAGGATTATATCTCTAAAGAGTGGTTCGATGAAACCGATGGCTCCTATTTCGAACGACTAAATAGTCGTTTGCAGGTGCTTTTGAAAAAAGATTACCCTGATTTACAAGGACATGATTTCATTAGTAATATTAGCCTTTTGGATTATAGGTTAGTTTTTCTCGACGAGATTATCGCAAATGCTAATGAGAAAAATGAGCACGTACGTGAAACAGTTCATGATGTGACCAAGAGTTTGTTCTACGAGGACCAGGATGTCCAGGAACAATTGGATAGTCGAATTACTTTTGGACAGAAAGTGGCGGATGAAGTGGCCAGATTTGGTGGGTCTTGGACTTTTATCTTGTCATTCATTGCTTTTATGGCTATTTGGATGGGGCTAAATGTCATCCAACCCTTTGGCATTGCCTTTGATAAGTATCCTTTTATTCTGTTGAATCTGGCCTTGTCCACTCTAGCTGCCGTTCAGGCACCATTGATTATGATGAGTCAGAATCGGGCATCGGATTACGATCGATTGCAAGCACGAAATGACTATAACGTCAATAAACAATCAAAGGCAGAAATCCGACTTTTACATGAAAAAATTGATCACTTGGTGCAACAAGACCAATCAGATTTGCTTACTATTCAAAAATTGCAGACAGAAATGATTATGGGGGTTAGCCAACAAGTTGAAAAAATGTCAGACGATATTCGTGTCTTGAAAGAAGAAAGACTAGAAAGGGAGTCTCATGGGAACGAAAAAAATTAATTTAGTTGTTGTAACAGGGATGAGCGGGGCAGGTAAGACTGTAGCGATTCAATCCTTTGAGGATATTGGATACTTCACTATTGATAATATGCCACCTTCTTTGGTACCAAAGGTTATCGAATTGGTAAAACATAGTGAAGAGACAGATAAGATTGCTCTTGTCGTTGATATGCGAAGTCGTTTGTTCTTCGATGAAATCAACGATATTTTGGATAAATTGGAAAGCAATGAGGAACTTAATTTCAAGATTCTTTTCTTGGACGCTACGGATGGTGAATTGGTTTCTCGTTACAAAGAGACACGTCGTAGTCACCCACTGGCGGCAGATGGCCGTGTTTTGGATGGCATCAAGTTAGAGCGTGAGCTTTTGTCACCGCTTAAGAGTTTGAGTCAAAACGTAGTTGATACGACAGAATTGACTCCGCGCCAACTTCGTAAGGCTATTTCTGAACAGTTTTCATCTGAGCAAGACCAATCTTCTTTCCGTATTGAAGTTTTGAGCTTTGGTTTTAAATATGGACTGCCATTGGATGCAGATCTGGTTTTTGATGTCCGTTTTTTGCCAAACCCTTATTATGATCCTGCCCTTCGTAACCTCACAGGTTTGGATAAAGAGGTTTTTGATTACGTCATGAAGCATACGGAATCAGAAGACTTTTACAATCATTTGACACAGCTTATTAAACCAATCTTACCTGGCTACAAAAAAGAAGGTAAGTCTGTTCTTACTATTGCTGTTGGGTGTACGGGTGGTCAACACCGTAGTGTAGCTTTTGCACATCGTCTAGCCCAAGATTTAAAAAATGATTGGACAGTCAATGAAACACATCGTGATAAGGATCGACGTAAGGAGACGGTGAATCGTTCATGAAAAAACCAAGAATTACAGTAATAGGTGGGGGAACTGGTATTCCAGTCATTCTTCGTAGTTTACGTCATAAGGATGTTGATATCACTGCTGTGGTAACTGTAGCTGATGATGGCGGTTCTTCAGGAGATTTGCGTGATATCATGCAACTGACACCTCCAGGGGATTTGCGTAATGTTTTGGTTGCTATGAGTGATATGCCTAAACTTTATGAAAGAGTTTTTCAATATCGTTTTGATAAAACCGATGGCGCTTTGGCCGGTCATCCACTTGGAAATCTAATCATCGCTGGAATTTCAGAAATGCAGGGCTCTACCTATAATGCCATGCAGCTTCTGACGAAGTTTTTCCACGTCACAGGTAAGATTTATCCTGCCAGTGAGACTGCCTTGACGCTTCATGCCGTTTTTCAAGATGGTCATGAAGTAGCAGGTGAGAGTAGTATTGCCCAGTACGATGGCATGATTGAGCGCGTTTATGTGACCAATACCTATAATGATGAAGAGCCTAAGGCCAGTCGTAAGGTTGTTGATGCTATTATGAATAGTGATATGATTGTTTTAGGTCCTGGGTCTCTCTATACATCGATTTTGCCCAACCTGGTGATACCAGAGATTCGTCAGGCTCTTATTGAGACCAAGGCTGATGTCACATACATTTGTAATATTATGACGCAGTACGGAGAAACTGAGCAATTCTCAGATGCCGACCATGTGGCTGTTCTTAATCGTCATCTTGGCTCCGATGTGATTGACAATGTCTTAGTTAATATCAAGAAAGTGCCTAAGGAATACATGGCAAGTAATAAATTTGATGAATACCTTGTTCAGGTTGAGCATGATTTTGAGGGCTTACGTCGTGAAGCAAAGACAGTTGTGTCTTCTAATTTTTTGCGACTTGAAAATGGTGGTGCCTTCCACCATGGTGACTTGGTAGTGGATGAGCTCATGCATCTAGTGAGGAATAAGTCATGAGTTTCACAATTAAGGTTAAAGAAGAGATAATTGCAGCTTCAAGCAAAGACAAGGCTGAATTGTCGGCATTTATTAAGATGTCTGGTTCTGTTGGATTGACCAACCAAGGATTGACTCTTTCCATCTCAACAGAAAATGCAAAGATTGCGCGACATATCTACCAATTAATGGAAAGTCGTTATCAGAGTAATCCTGAATTGAGACATCACAACAAGACTAATCTCAAGAAAAATCGTGTTTACACGGTTTTTGTAGCTGACCATGTCAATGATATTTTGTCCGATTTACAATTGGCGGATTCTTTCTTTGGCTTTGAAACAGGCATTGAAACATCAGTAATGGAAGATGACGAAGCTGGAAGATCCTATTTAAGAGGTGCTTTTTTGGCGACTGGAACAGTTCGTGATCCTGAAAAAGGCCGTTATCAATTAGAGATTTTTTCCGTTTACCAAGACCACGCAGAGGACTTGGCTTCTCTAATGAAAAAATTTATGCTCGATGCCAAGGTTTTGAGTCATAAAAATGGTTTTGTGACCTATCTTCAAAAAGCTGAGGATATTATGGATTTCCTCCTTGTTATTGGTGCAATGAACTCTAAGGATACCTTCGAAGAGGTCAAAATTATGCGAGAGACCAGAAATGATCTGAATCGTGCCAATAATGCGGAAACAGCTAATATTGCTAGAACGATTAGTGCTAGTATGAAAACAATTAATAATATTATCAAGATTATGGATACAGTTGGCTTGGAGATTTTACCTGTGGAGCTGCGCCAAATTGCCCAACTCCGTATTGCCAATCCAGATTACTCTATCCAGCAAATCGCAGATAGTATAGAACCTCCTCTGACCAAGAGTGGTGTCAATCATCGTCTCAGAAAAATCAATAAAATTGCGGACGATTTGTAAGTAGAAAGGAAATTTTTATGGCTTGTACAACGATTTTAGTAGGTAAGAAAGCCTCATATGACGGCTCTACCATGATTGCACGTACTGAGGATTCTCAATCAGGCGTTTTTACGCCCAAAGAATTTCTCGTCGTGACCCCTGAAAACCAACCGCGTCATTACCAGTCTGTGCTTAGCAATTTTTCAATTGATTTGCCAGATAATCCTCTACGTTATACCTCTGTCCCAGATGCGCTTGGGAAAGACGGTATCTGGGGTGAAGCTGGTATTAACTCAGCTAATGTTGCCATGAGTGCAACAGAAACAATCACGACTAATGCGCGTGTTCTCGGCGCTGATCCTCTTGTTAAAGATGGTTTTGGAGAAGAGGATATGTTGACTTTGGTCTTGCCATATATCAAGACGGCGCGTGAAGGTGTCCTTCGTTTGGGACAACTCCTTGAAACTTACGGAACTTACGAGTCTAATGGGATTGCTTTTTCAGACACTGAAGAAATTTGGTGGTTGGAAACAATTGGTGGTCACCATTGGATTGCAAGACGTGTTCCAGACGATGCCTATGTTACTAACCCAAACCAACTTGGTATCGATCACTATGAGTTTGAAAATCCAGACGACTATCTTGCCTCACCAGACATTCGAAACTTCATTAATAAACATCACCTAGATTTGACTTATTCTAATGAACACTTTAATCCACGTTATGCTTTTGGTAGCCAACGAGATAAGGATCGTCATTATAATACACCACGCGCCTGGGCTATGCAGAAATTTTTGAACCCAGAAAAAGACTATGATCCAAAATCATTCTTTATTCCATGGTGCCAAAAACCATACCGCAAAATTACAGTTGAAGATGTTAAATACGTTTTGAGTCTTCATTACCAAGACACGCCTTATGATCCTTATGGACCTCAAGGGGACGCAGTGAGTCAACGCCAATTCCGTCCAATCGGTATTAACCGTACTAGTCAAACAGCTCTCTTGCAAATGCGTCCTAACAAACCATCAGAAACAACTGGTATTCAGTGGTTAGCCTATGGATCAATGCCATTTGGTACAATGGTGCCATTCTGGACTCAGGTGGAAACAACACCTGCTTATTTCCGTCAAACAACTGATAAAGTAGATACAGGCAATTTCTACTGGAGTAATCGTTTGATTGCTGCTATCTGTGATCCTCATTTCCAACAGCATGAGGCTGATTTGGATGCTTATGTAGAAACAACGATGGCTCTTGGCCATGCTATGATTAATCATGTCGACAATGCTTTAGCAAATGGTGAGAGTATTGATTTTGAATCTGAAAATCAAAAAATTAGTGATAAGATTCAGTCAGAAACAGATAAACTATTGGCAAAAGTCTTAGATGATGCAAGTAACTTGATGACTAATCGTTTTTCTATGAGTGATTAAAGTCATCAAAAAAACCTTTCCAATTTTATGGAAAGGTTTTTTCGTAGTCTAACCTTACTTGTTTTCTTCATCCAGTTTCGAGAGGAGTTGGTAAAGTGTAATGAAAAAGAAAAGATTGACTGAAATGAGAAGGCCTGATGCCCATGGCAAATCGCTTTCTAAATTTCGAAGAGGTGAATTCCAAGCAAAGTGTGCCACAAAAGCACCGCAAGCATAAAGAATACCAATAAGACTGTACTTGGAATTAATGAGTTTTTGACGTGAACGCCATATAAGGACTAGCCCCATTGCAAGGAAGGATGTGTAAAGCCAGTGAGATGATACAGCACCAACAGTACGACCAAGAATCCCTGAAATCGTATAAGAAAAACCATCAGGCAAATCTGAAAGAATATAGGAGAAGTCTTCACTAATCTGGAAGCCAAGACCTGCCGTAATAGCGACAAGCAAGAGTCCTTTGTAACTTTTTGTTGGCACCATATAGATAGCAAAGAGAAAAGCAGCTAGTTTGAGGGGTTCTTCAACTAGGGGGGCCATAAGGGCATCCTCAAAGCGGTAGAAGAAACTCTTTGAAGAAAGATGAGCAGTCACCCAGTCGTGAGAAATGGTATTGGCATAACCAGCTATCCATCCTGTAATAAAGACTCCACCAATTAGAGCAAATATGAGAACAAGTGGTTTCACCTGCCATCTCTTACCTAAGTATCGAACCAGAAATATTCCTGGTAGGATATAACATAAGGCAATTAGTGTTGATAGTCCAATAATACCGTATGCTGAACCAGACAAGGTACCTGAGGTGTATGATTGTGTATCATAAGTCAGGCCAATGGATGCAAGCAATAAAAAAAGATATAGGGTTAATTTACGAAACATGTATAACCTACTTTCCAAATGATATTTCCAGTATATCAAATAATTCTTTTTCATCGAAATATTTCAATTTTTTTATTTTAGTACTTGCAAAATAAATGAAGTGTGATATACTTAACCAGTAAACTATTAACTGGTTAAGTATTTTGAAAGGAATATCATGAAAAAGAAACGCATTTTTGGCCTAGCAGGAATAGCAGCAGTTGTTTTAGCTGCTGGTGCAGGTATTTATTATACGACTAGTCACCACGGTTCAAAAGGAAATAGCGACTTGAAGGTTGTGACCAGCTTTTACCCTGTTTATGAATTTACAAAGCAGGTTGTTGGCGATGAGGGAGAGGTGTCTTATCTTATTCCCGCTGGTAGTGAAGCCCACGATTTTCAACCATCTACTAAGAATGTCGCTGACATTGAAAAAGCAGATACTTTCGTCTACCTAAATGAAAATATGGAAACCTGGGTTCCAAAAGTTGAAAAGTCTATCAACACTAAAAATACAAAAATCATTAAGGCAAGTCAAGGCATGGTTCTCTTACCTGGAATAGAGGAAGAAGATCATGATCACGGTGGAGAAGAGCATCACCACGAATATGATCCTCATGTTTGGCTCTCACCTAAACGTTCTCAAAAATTAGTTGAAACTATTAGGGACGGTTTGATTGCTCAACACCCAGATAAAAAAGCAGTCTTTACAACCAATGCTGAGAAATACCTTAAAAAATTAAAGACTTTGGATAAGGAGTATACTGAAGCCTTAAGTCAAGCGAAACAGAAAAGTTTTGTTACCCAGCACTCAGCTTTTGCCTACCTTGCTTTAGATTACGGTTTGACACAAGTACCAATTTCAGGTGTTTCAGCTGAATCTGATCCATCTGCAAAACGTATCGCTAGCCTTTCTAAGTATGTCAAAGAATATGACATTAACTATATCTACTTTGAGGAAAATGCTTCAAGTAGCGTTGCCAAAACCTTAGCTAATGAAGTAGGAGTTAAGACAGCAGTTTTAAATCCAATTGAATCACTAACTAAGGAACAGTTGAAAAAAGGTGAAGATTATGTCAGTGTTATGACTGAGAATCTTAAAAACCTTCGTTTAACAACAGATGTTGAAGGTAAAGCTATCCAACCTGAAGCAGGAAGCGATGATAAGAAAACAGTCCAAAATGGTTACTTTGATGACAAAGATGTCAAAGATAGGGAACTTTCTGATTGGTCTGGTGAATGGCAATCGGTCTATCCTTACCTCCAAGATGGTACTTTAGATCAAGTATTTGAATACAAAGCTCTATTGAATAAGGATAAAACCGCACAAGAGTATAAAGAGTACTACACTAAGGGCTATCAAACAGATGTTTCTAAAATTGCTATTGATGGTAAAAAGATGACCATGACTTTTACAAAGAATGACGGAAGTAGCGTGACACACACTTATCGTTATGATGGTTATAAGATTCTGACCTATGCTTCTGGTAAAAAAGGTGTCCGTTATCTCTTCACAGCAACTGACAGTCAAGCAGCAGATAACCCTTACCAGTATGTCCAATTTTCAGATCATCAAATAGATCCAACAACTTCAGCACATTTCCATATTTTCTTCGGAAATAGTAGCCAAGATGAGATTCTAAAAGAGATGGATAATTGGCCAACTTACTATCCTGGAAAACTTAGTGGCTTTGAAATTGCCCAAGAAATGGTTAGTCATTAATACTAGAATTGCACTCATTCGTGAGTGTTTTTCTTTTTTTAAAAAATCTTTCATTTCTTAAACTCTTAGAAAATTGCTAGTGTCATTATTTTTAAATAGAAATTTAAAGCATGGTATTTTTTCTAAAAAAATCCTGTAAAAAATTAAATAATTACTACATTTTTTCATTCTTTAGTGGTACAATAATAGTACGATTTTCAGATGACCAGGAGAGACCCATGAACCAGTATTTAGTAGCGATACATTATATTCAACTGCTTCAAGCAGAACTCGATATTCTAAATCATGATGCACGCTTGCTTTTTGATTTAAAGATTGAACCAAATCTTGCTAAACGAGAGCTTGCTGACTTGAAAGTATCCCTATCTAAATTATCTGACAAAAACCTTTATATCGAAGGTACAATCTGGTATCAACCAAGTTTGTTTGCAATCATTGATCAAAATTTAGGGGTTATTGATGACTGGCTCAAGGAATTAGATGACTTCTTTGAATTTACCTATAGTACAACAGTTTTCACTGTTTTGAAAGAAAATGAAAATCGAAGTTACGACTTATTACTTGGTCTCTATAGCCGTCTTGAATACGTTATTTCAGAAATAAAAAATAGCCGTTAGTCATCTAACGGCTTTTAGTATATAAAAAAATATAAGTTCTGTTTTAAATATCAAATAATTTGACAAAATACCCAAATGTGTGTAAAATAAAATTTGAAAATACTCTAATAAAAATAACGTTAAGTTAAAGGAAAATAATAACTAAGTGAGTAAGCAGGGGTTTAAATTGGGGGATTTTGTTAAATATTATTTGGTGAGCCTTGTGTCGCTGAGCTTTTTATGTCTTATTTTGTATGGGCTATATTCTTTAAACGGGCTCATTCCTTTTTCTCTAGATGGAGCTTCAGGCCTTGAAGTTAGGCATTATTCAGGACAGACCACCTCTTCTGTAAAAAAAGATGGTGATTATAAGGTTCAGGATATTAGTGGTGAAACTAAGAGCTACAATGTAGATTTGAAAGTAACAAACGATGGGGATAAGGTTATCCAAACCTATGTCTTTGAGTATAAAAAATGATTCTATAATAAAAACTCACAGTCTTAGCCAGATTGTGAGTTTTTTAGATGTCTTTTACCAAAGTCCTAATATCTTTTGCATGAGAAGAGAAGCAAGACTAATTAATAACCAACAGACTCCTCCCACTAGAAGTGCTGAGCCTCCTTTAGTGATTAGTTTTTTGAGATTTGTTTGGAAACCGATAGCTGTCATTGCCATAATAATCATAAATTTTGAAAGGTCTTTTAATGGTGAAAAGACGGCAGGTGTTACACCGAGTGACATTGCAACAGTTGTAATCAGTGAGGCCAAAAGGAACCAAAGGATAAAGTTAGGCACTGCTTTGCTTAGCGAGAATGCTTCCTTTGTATTATCCTTTCGTGACTGCCATACAGATAGACCAAGAGTTATAGGGATGATAGCAAGTGTTCGAGTCAATTTAACAATTGTTGCTTGCTCTAGGATAGATGTTCCATGTAAGCTATCCCAAGAACTAGCTGTAGCAGTTACAGAAGAAGTATCGTTGACAGCTGTTCCAGCAAATATGGCAAAGCCTTGATTACTAAGTCCCAACCAAGATCCCAAGTGAGGAAAGATTAAAGCCGCTAAGATGTTAAAAAAGAAAATTACCGAGATTGCTGTTGCAATAGATTCATCTTTAGCCTTGATTACAGGAGCAGTTGCAGCAATAGCAGATCCCCCACAAATAGAAGAACCAACACCTACTAAAGTAGCAATTTCACTATCTAGCTTGAACACACGATGGACGACATAAGCAGTAAGCAGTGCCGTAGTAATAGTCAGTAGAATAATGGGAAGTGACGTTACGCCAACCTTAAAGACTTGAGAAAGATTTAGTCCAAATCCAAGAAGAATAACAGCGTATTGTAATACTTTTTTTGATGTAAACTGCATCCCAGTTTTGAGCTTTTCAGAGTCTGTCACTACAATGCCAAATAAGAGGCCAATGAAAAGACCAATGACAGGTCCTCCAATAATAGGAAATAAGACTCCAAGAGTCCAGGCTACAAGCGAAATAAGTATTGCAATACTTATACCAGGTAAGAATGATTTGATTTTCATTTTTCATCTCCTTAAAAATTACCCACATTGTATCTTATTATTTAGGATATGTAAAGGTGTTGTTAGGGATAGTTCTGAGGAGAAACTATCCCTATAACTTGCTAAGGAGTGTTATTTCTGATAGAATAGTATTAAAATATTATAATTGAAAATTTTATGAAGGAAGGGTTGTATGTATCGTCATTTAAAGAAGTATATGATTTTTATCGTGGGAGCTTTTGTTTGTTCGCTCTTTTTGGTTCTAGCTTTTACAACAGATAGAAAAAATGATAACAGTGTTAATGCTAAAGCTGAAGCTGCCTACAATCAAACTACGACGGCTTTTATTGATAGTATCGGAGAGACTGCGAGACAGATTGGTCAAGATTACAATATCTATGCTTCTGTTCTAATTGCTCAAGCTATTCTGGAATCAAATTCAGGTCAGTCAGGTTTGAGTCAAGCTCCTTATTACAACTTCTTTGGGATTAAGGGCTCTTATAATGGAAACTCCGTTACTATGCGTACTTGGGAAGACGATGGTACAGGGAAGACTTATGAGATTGATGAACCTTTCCGTTCTTATGGAAGTCTGAGTGATTCCCTAGCAGATTATGCTGCTTTGATGACGTCATCAACTTATGCTGGCACTTGGAAATCAAATACAAGTAGTTATGCAGATGCCACTCAAGCATTGACAGGGACTTATGCTACAGATAGTCTTTACGCTTCTAAATTAAATAGTATTATTGCATACTATGGTTTGACTGCCTACGATCAAGCTCCAGTTACCCAAGCAACTGGTTCAACAAGTGGCCTTGTTTGGAATAGCTATAGAGGCTCATACACAGATGCTGAGACCTTATCTATAGATGAGGCTTGGGCAAGCTATAAAAATTATAAATAATGATGAGAGTCGAAAGGCTCTTTTTTTGTTCACTAAATTGGATAGTTTGGGTGATAAAAAGTCCCCAACATTCTGTGCTGGGGACTAAATCTATTAGTTGTCAAAAGTGACTTCTTTAACGAGGTTATCTAGGAATTTTTCCCCCATTTTAGAGAGGGTTGCCTTTTCATGCTTCAAGTAAACAATATCAATTTCATCATCAATATCAAGCGGGATAGAGACAATGTTATCTCCATTCAAATTACTATTTAAAATACCTGTAGCAATGGTGTAACCATCCAAACCGATTAATAGGTTGAAGAGTGTCGCGCGGTCTGAAACTACGATTGATTTTTTATGGGGAATCTGAGAGAGAATCTCTTCAGAATAGTAGAAGGAATTATGAATCCCTTGGTCGTAACTAAGGTATGGGAAGTCTTCTAAATCTTCCAAAGAGACAACTTCATGCTTAGCCAAGGGATTTGACTTGCTGACAAAGATATGTGGTCTAGCTTTGAAGAGACTGGTATATGTGAGACGGTTATCGTCAAACATCTTAGTCAAGACATCTCGGTTATAGCTGTTAAGGAAGAGAACACCAATTTCTGAACGGAAGTTCTTAACGTCCTCAATAATTTCGTAAGTACGTGTTTCACGTAAGAAGAGCTCGTAACGTGTCATATCAGCTCTCTTAAGAAGTGAGACGAAGGCATTGACAACAAAAGCGTAGTGTTGAGAGGAAACACTAAACAATTCACGTGTCTCTGTATGACTCTTGTAGCGTTCTTCCAAGAGATTCGTTTGTTCCACCACCTGACGGGCATAAGAGAGAAATTCAACGCCATCCTTGGTTAAGGTGATTCCCTTAGGGTTACGGATAAAGATATCAATTCCCATTTCTCTTTCCAAGTCACGAACAGCATTTGAAAGACTTGGTTGTGTGATGAAAAGTTGTTTTGCAGCTTCATTCATTGAGCCGGTTTCGACGATTTTGATAATATAATGTAATTGTTGAATTCGCATAGCCTTATTATAGCATATTTTAAGGATTATTCCTTAGGATAAGAGGCGAGTAAAAGGTCTTTTTAGGACTATACCAATTTTTATACTTGACAATGTCAAATATATGCAATATACTGTCCTCGTTAAGCTTTTTAAAGAGCTTATTGACTATACCAATTTTAAATGAAGGAGACATGACCTCTTTGATCAGAGGTTATTATTAAAAATATGTGTGGAATTGTTGGTGTTGTAGGTAACACAAATGCAACTGATATCTTGATTCAAGGACTTGAAAAGCTAGAATACCGTGGTTATGATTCAGCTGGTATCTTTGTAGCTAGCGATGCATCTAGTCAATTGGTTAAGGCTGTTGGCCGTATTGCGGAACTTGCTGCTAAAACTGAAGGAGTAGAAGGCACAGCCGGTATTGGACATACTCGTTGGGCAACTCACGGTAAACCAACAGAGGACAATGCTCACCCACACCGCTCAGAAACAGAACGTTTCGTTTTGGTTCACAATGGTGTTATTGAAAATTATCTTGAAATTAAAGAAGAATACCTTGCTGGTCACCATTTCAAAGGTCAAACCGATACTGAAATTGCAGTTCACTTGATTGGGAAATTTGTTGAAGAAGATGGTTTGTCAACTCTCGAAGCATTCAAGAAAGCTCTTCACATTATCCGTGGATCATATGCCTTTGCTCTCATGGATTCTGAAGATGCCTCAACAATTTACGTTGCAAAAAACAAATCACCACTTTTGATTGGTCTTGGTGATGGCTATAACATGGTCTGCTCAGATGCCATGGCTATGATTCGCGAAACTAATCAATACATGGAAATTCACGATCAAGAATTGGTTATCGTGAAGGCTGATAGTGTTGAAGTTCAAGACTATGATGGCAATGTAAAAGAACGTGATAGCTATACAGCTGAACTTGACCTATCTGATATTGGTAAAGGCACATACCCTTACTACATGCTCAAAGAAATCGATGAGCAACCAACAGTGATGCGTAAGCTTATCCAAGCCTACACAGATGATAAGGGGCAAGTGACTGTAGATGCTGATATTATCAAGGCTGTTCAAGAGGCTGATCGTATCTATATTCTTGCGGCAGGAACATCATATCATGCTGGTTTTGCTTCTAAGAAGATGCTCGAAGAGTTGACAGATACACCAGTTGAGCTTGGTATTTCTTCTGAGTGGGGTTATGGTATGCCACTCCTTAGCAAGAAACCTCTCTTTGTTTTTATTAGCCAATCAGGTGAAACAGCAGATAGCCGTCAGGTTCTTGTTAAAGCTAACGAGTTGGGTATTCCAAGTTTGACAGTGACAAACGTTCCGGGATCTACTCTTTCTCGTGAAGCTGACCATACAATGCTTCTTCATGCTGGCCCAGAAATTGCCGTAGCTTCTACTAAAGCTTACACTGCTCAAATTGCAGCTCTTGCCTTCTTGGCTAAGGCAGTCGGTGAAGCGAATGGTAATGAAAAAGCTAAAGCATTTGACTTGGTACATGAATTGTCACTTGTAGCACAATCTATCGAATCAACACTCTCTGAAAAAGAAGTTATTGATGAGAAAGTAGCAGCTCTTCTTGCAGAAACACGTAATGCTTTCTATATTGGTCGTGGTCAAGATTACTACGTTGCTATGGAAGCTAGTCTTAAATTGAAAGAAATCTCATATATTCAATGTGAAGGTTTTGCAGCAGGTGAGTTGAAACACGGAACGATTGCTTTGATCGAAGATGGTACACCTGTTATTGCCCTCTTGTCTGACGCTGTTCTTGCTAGCCACACTCGTGGTAATATCCAAGAGGTAGCAGCACGTGGTGCTAAAGTGTTGACTATTGCTGAGGAAAATGTTGCTAAAGAAGGTGATGACATCGTTCTTAATAACGTTCACCCTTACTTGTCACCAATTTCAATGGTTGTACCGACACAATTGATTGCTTATTTTGCAACACTCCATCGTGGACTCGACGTCGATAAACCACGTAACTTGGCTAAATCAGTTACTGTTGAATAAAAATACCAACATCTCTTACAGTGTAGGGGATGTTGTTTGTTTTTATCGTTTTCACCCTTGCTTAATTGAGAAATCTAAAGTAGAATAGTATCTATATCACAATCTTAGGAGAGAATTATGTCATTACCAAATTGTCCAAAATGTAACTCAGAGTATGTTTATGAAGATGGAATCTTGCTTGTATGTCCTGAATGTGCCTATGAGTGGGATCCAAACGAAGTTGCAGAAGAAGAAGGACTTGTGGTTCTTGATAGCAATGGTACACGTCTTACTGACGGTGACACTGTTACAGTTATCAAAGATTTGAAAGTTAAAGGTGCGCCAAAAGATATTAAACAAGGCACACGTGTTAAAAATATTCGTTTGGTTGAAGGTGACCACAACATTGATTGTAAGATTGATGGTTTTGGTGCTATGAAACTTAAATCTGAATTTGTTAAGAAAATCTAAATAAGCTTTAGAAACACTAGACTTAAGTATAGTTTGTTTCTTAGGACCGATTATTTAAGTCTCTCAGGAGTGTGATTATGAACTCATTTTGAAAATTGGGTCTAGTCGCACTCCTTTTTACTATTTCCAAAATCTTATATCATTTTTTCAAAAAATTTGGTATAATATTCAAAAATACTAAATAATTATAGGAGTTTATATGTCATACGTTTTGGAAGTATTACCAGCCCTTTTGAACGGTGCGGTAGTCACACTTCAAGTATTTTTCATTGTTATCGTACTGTCGATTCCATTAGGGATTGTACTTGCTTTCTTAATGCAGATTAAATTCAAACCTTTAAATTGGTTATTAACCCTTTACGTTTGGATTATGCGTGGAACGCCTCTCCTTTTACAATTGATCTTCGTTTATTACGTTCTTCCAAGTGTTGGGATTGTCTTTGACCGTCTGCCAGCTGCTATTCTTGCTTTTACGCTTAATTATGCAGCTTATTTCGCAGAGATTTTCCGTGGAGGAATCTTGGCTATTCCGAAAGGACAATATGAAGCAGCAAAAATGCTTAAACTTAGTCCTTTCCAAACTATCCGCTACATTATCCTTCCTCAGGTGGTCAAGATTGTCTTGCCAAGTATTTTTAACGAGATTATTAACTTGGTTAAGGATTCATCATTGGTTTATGTGCTTGGGGTTGGAGACCTTCTTTTGGAAAGTCGTACCGCTGCGAACCGTGATGCGACCCTAGCACCGATGTTTGTGGCTGGAGCTATCTATCTTATCCTTGTGGGTGTGGTGACCGTGGCTTCGAAACACATCGAAAAGAAATTCAACTATTATAAATAGGAGATCTTATGTTAGAATTAAAAAATATTTCCAAGCAATTTGGTCAACACAAAATTTTTGATAACTATAACCTAACTGTCGAAGAAGGGAAAATCTTAGCCATTGTCGGACCATCTGGTGGTGGTAAAACGACTCTCTTACGTATGTTAGCAGGACTTGAAACCATTGATTCAGGGCAAATTATTTATGAAAATGAAGAGATTCCTTTGGATCAGATGGAAAGTCGTAACTTGCTAGGTTTTGTCTTCCAAGATTTCCAACTGTTTCCGCACCTGACAGTCTTAGATAACCTAACACTTTCGCCAATTAAGACGATGGGAATGTCTAAGGAAGATGCCCAGAAAAAAGCTCAAGCCCTACTTGACCGTTTAGGTCTTGGAGCTCACGGAAATGCTTATCCTTACTCTCTTTCTGGGGGACAAAAACAACGTGTTGCATTTGCGCGTGCTATGATGATTGATCCGAAAATTGTCGGCTATGATGAACCAACATCAGCTCTTGACCCTGAGTTGCGTCAAGAAGTTGAGAAATTGATTTTGCAGAATCGTGAGACTGGGATTACGCAAATCGTTATCACTCACGATATGCAGTTTGCACAGCACATCGCCGATGAGATTGTCACTATCAATCCAAAATAGTGAGGATTTTCCATGAAAAAAATAGTAAAAACGATTTTGCTAGGCTGTCTTGTCATTTTGCCTTTGTTTGCGCTATCGGCTTGTAGCTCGCGGTCACATTTTGCAACTCAGAAAGATCAGTGGCAAACCTATACCAAAGAAAAGAAAATCAAAATTGGTTTTGATGCGACCTTTGTTCCTATGGGATATGAGGAAAAGGATGGTAGCTATGTTGGTTTTGATATTGATCTTGCCACTGCAGTTTTTAAATTGTATGGTATCGATGTCGAATGGCAGGCTATTGACTGGGATATGAAAGAAACAGAACTGAAGAATGGGACAATTGACCTTATTTGGAATGGTTACTCAGTCACGGATGAGCGTAAGCAGTCTGCAGATTTTACAGTGCCTTATATGGTCAATGAACAAGTACTGGTAACCAAAAAGTCTTCGGGAATTGATTCTGTTGCAGGAATGGCAGGTAAGACCTTAGGTGCCCAAGCAGGCTCTTCCGGTTATGATGCTTTCAATGCTTCTCCGAAGATTTTGAAGGATATCGTGGCCAACCAAAAAGCAGTCCAATATTCGACCTTTACTCAGGCCTTGATTGACCTTGATAGTGGACGTATTGACGGCCTATTGATTGACCGTGTGTATGCTAATTACTACTTAGAAAAATCAGGGGTTCTGGATCAGTATAACGTTATGCCTGCTGGTTACGAGGGTGAAAGCTTTGCTGTAGGTGCTCGTAAGGCAGATAAGACACTGATCAAAAAAATCAATCAAGGATTTAGAACCCTTTATAAAAATGGAGAATTCCAAAAGATTTCTGACAAATGGTTTGGTGAAGATGTTGCCACCGACCAAGTTAAAGGGAAAAAATAGAAGGATAACAACATTCTAGAAGGGATGTTGTTATTTTTTTGTGGAAAATACTTGAAATAAAACAAGTTATATTTTATACTAATGTTAGTTTATAAACTAACGAAAGGGCAAGCATGGGATATTTTGATTATTCAAGAGAACCGCAAAGTGATATTGCTTTTGTAGATATGAAATCTTTCTATGCGAGTGTAGAGTGTGTTGAACGTGGGCTGCACCCTCTTAAGACTTCTCTATGTGTGATGAGTAGGGCTGAAAATGCTAATGGTTTGATACTAGCCTCCTCGCCCATATTTAAGCAGGTTTTTGGCAAGTCAAATGTTAGTCGTTCTTATGACTTACCTTTTGACATTCATTCTCGTAAGTTTCATTATTATAATGCCAAAAAGCAGGGACTTCCAACGGATAGAGATTTTGTAGATTACATCGAATCTTGGGCCAAAGTTACCTTTATCGTTCCTCCTAGAATGGACCTCTATATAAAAAAGAATATCCAGATTCAACACATTTTCCAGAATTATGCCAGTGTTGAAGACATTCTTCCTTATTCCATTGATGAGGGTTTCATTGATCTCACGTCGTCACTGAATTACTTTATTCCCGATAGAACAGTTACAAGAAAAGATAAGTTAGATATGATTTCAGGGCGTATTCAAAGAGATATTTGGAGGGAGACAGGTATTTACTCGACAGTTGGGATGTCTAACAGCAATCCCTTATTGGCCAAGTTAGCTCTTGATAATGAGGCCAAACATACGGCTACTATGAGAGCCAACTGGTCCTATGAAGATGTCGAGACTAAGGTTTGGAATATTCCCCATATGACCGATTTTTGGGGGATTGGAAAGCGGATGGAGAAGCGTTTAAACAAGTTGGGGATTTTCTCTATTCGAGAACTTGCTAATAGCAATCCTGATACTCTAAAAAAGGAGTTAGGTATTGTGGGTTTAGATCTTTTTTTTCATGCCAACGGTATCGATGAGAGTAATGTTCATAAACCTTATAAACCAAAGTCACATGGCTTAGGAAATTCCCAAATCTTGCCACGAGACTATGAGCGTCAAGCTGATATTGAATTGATTCTAAGAGAGATGGCAGAACAGGTAGCTATTAGGTTAAGACGAGCCCATAAGAAAGCTTGTCAAGTTTCCATCAGCATTGGTTTTTCAAAGTTAGAGGGCAAGCGTTCGCTACAAGCACAGATGAAGATTGAACCTGCTAATAATACAAGAGTACTAATAAGCCATGTCATTGAACTCTTTAGGAAGAAATATCAAGGAGGGGCTGTTCGAAGTGTCAGTGTTTCTTATGCAAATTTTGTAGATGAAAGGCTTCAAATTCTTTCTTTATTTGATAATCCAGATGACATTGATAAAGAAGAAAGACTTCAGGCAGCTATAGATAATATTCGACAGGAATTTGGCTTTACGACCATTCAAAAAGCAACTGCTTTACAGGAGGCATCTAGAAGTCTTGCTCGAAGTAAGCTGATTGGTGGACACTCTGCTGGAGGATTAGATGGCTTAAAATGATAGACCGTAGTTACCTTCCCTTTCAATCAGCTAGGGAACATCAAGACAGGGGAATGATGAAGTGGATGGGCTTTTTCTTGTCGGAACACACAAGTTCCCTACATGAAGATAAGACTAAAGAAAATCTTAGGAGTCATTTGGATGATTTAGAGAAGTTTACTTTATTAAACCAGCTTTATTCAGGTCAATTATTGGGAAATTTCCAGATAAAGGATCAAGGTAGGCGCTGTAGATGTAGTGGCTATGTGGTTGACTTGGATTTTAATCAAGTTACTATAAAATCTTGCAAGCGATATAAATGTATTCGAACAAAGGATATATTAGAAATTAGTTTGGGGGTTGAAAACATAGATGAGGAAGAGAAAAATTTATGATGATAAACTTCAAATTGATTATTTTTCTGATAGCTATTTAAAATTTGAAGAAGACTTTTATCGTTATTCTGCCATGGATATTCCCTTAACCTTTTTGACGGATGATATAATGAGGGAGATGGCTATCAGTCAAAAGAATTATTTTCTATTAAATAAAGAGAATGCCAGAGATGGACGCAATCATTATTTCCATTTTGAAGTCAGCCTAGTTGATTCCAAGACACTTGTGAGACAGTATAGATATCTTGGGAATGATTGAAATATAGCTATATCAGCAGCAGAAATAGTAGCAATTTCACTTGTATAGAGTGTTTTCAAGAAAGTTTTCGCAAGCTAAGAAAAGTTTTATATAAGCGTTGACATTGTCTCTGTAAGTGCTACAATGAAGGTGTTAAAAGTTATCATATGGAGGTAATTAAGATGAGAGCAGTTGTTGTTAATCAAGCAAGTACAGGTGTTGAAGTTGTTGATCATGAAAAACCCGCAGTAGTTGGTCATGGTCAAGCTTTGGTTAAAGTTGAGTACTGTGGCGTTTGCCATACTGACCTTCATGTAGCTCATGGAGACTTTGGCCAAGTACCAGGTCGTATCTTAGGACACGAAGGAATTGGTATTGTTGAAGAAGTTGGCGAAGGGGTTGAAACACTTAAAAAAGGTGATCGCGTATCAATCGCTTGGTTCTTCGAAGGATGTGGTCATTGTGAATATTGTACAACTGGTCGTGAAACACTCTGTCGTTCTGTAAAAAATGCTGGTTATAGTGTTGATGGTGGTATGAGTGATTATGCTTTGGTTACTGCTGACTATGCTGTGAAAGTTCCAGAAGGACTTAATCCAGCTCAAGCTTCATCTATCACTTGTGCGGGAGTTACAACATATAAAGCTATTAAAGAAGCTAAAGTTGAACCTGGTCAATGGGTAGCTATTTATGGTGCTGGAGGACTAGGTAACTTGGCTATTCAGTATGCTAAGAAGGTTTTCAATGCACGAGTAGTAGCTGTTGATATCAACCAAGATAAACTTGATTTGGCTAAAGAATCTGGCGCTGATTTAGTGGTGAACGGTAAAGAAGTTGAAGATGTAGCAGGCTATATCCAAGAAAAAACTGGTGGTACACACAGTGCTGTTGTAACAGCTGTTTCTAAGGTCGCTTTCAACCAGGCTATCGATAGTGTACGTGCTGGTGGAACAGTCGTTGCGGTTGGTCTCCCATCAGAATATATGGAGCTCTCAATTGTCAAAACAGTTCTAGATGGTATCCGTGTTGTTGGATCTCTTGTAGGTACACGTAAGGATTTGGAAGAAGCCTTCGACTTTGGCGCACAAGGCTTGGTGGTACCAGTTGTTGAAACTGTTCCTGTTGATACAGCAGTAGAAGTCTTTGATCAAATGGAAAAAGGACAAATCCAAGGACGTAAAGTATTGGATTTCACTAAGTAAGCAAACATCTTTCTATGCTATCCTGACTATGTGAAGAGTCGAGCGGTATAAACTTGAACTGATACTAGAAAGTTAGACAAATAATTTAAGTGAAGGATTTAGTTCTCTACTATATAGGACTAGGTCCTTTTAGTTTTACCTTAATTCGTTTGTTGTTGTAATATGTACTGACCTCAAAAAGATAGACAAAATTTTATTCATTTGAAAAGTAGTAAAAAAGTAATATAATGATTTCGTAAATAAAGAAGCTAAAGAATATTATCATTTATAACAAGGAGTATGAAGTGGATTCTACCAACTTGGACTCGGAACTATTCATAGAGTATAAATCACGTGGGAAACGATGCCAACTTTTATATATATCCGATAGCCATAGTGAAGGGTTATATGAGATTGTTTCTACTGAACGAGAACGTCTTGCTATGTGGCTTCCTTGGGTGGAAGATATGAAAAGTATTGAAAATGAAAGAGCGTTTATAAAGTATGCACGTGAAAAAATGGAGCGTAATGAGTTATTTATGTTAACAATTTGCGTCAATCAGAAACCAGTAGGGATGATAGATATACATAATATTGATTTACAAAAACATCAAGCCGAAATTGGATATTGGATATCAGAAAAATATGAAAATCAAGGTTTTGTAAAGCAGGGATTAAAAGAATTAATAAAAATCATTCCATCCAAATTTAAAATTGATAAGATTTTGATTTATATAGATGTTGATAATGTTAAAAGTAAGTTTATACCAATCAGTTTAGGTTTTAAAAAGGAAAGCAAAATTTCCCAATTCGAGTTCTATAATGGATCCTATCATGATTTTGAAATTTATGGGCTAAATGTCAATGAAAGCAATATAGCAAATGGTTAAAGTGAAATTTTTACAAATAAATAACAATCTGAGTGTTTTGATTTTCCCCATTGTCTAAGTATGTTGTAAGAGTTAGTACTGAACATCAGAAAAGGAAAAATTTTTCTGACCCCATATCATTGCTTATTGGTTTATTTTTTAAATAAGATATAAAAAATCCCCACCAGAAAGAAATTCTGGTGGGGTATTTGGTGGGGAACCAAATATAATTAATTAGATTTTAGCGTTTTAAAACAATTCAAAATGCTGTTAAATCAATCAAGTCACTTTAAATTAGGTTTATATTTTATTCCCACTCTACAGTTGCAGGTGGTTTACTTGTAATGTCGTAGACGATACGGTTAACGTGGTCAACTTCGTTAACGATTCGAACAGAAATCTTTTGGAGAACTTCCCATGGAAGTTTCGCAAAGTCAGCTGTCATACCGTCAATTGAAGTGATGGCACGGATAGCGATAGTGTAGTCGTAAGTACGGCCATCACCCATAACCCCGACAGAACGAACGCCTGTGTTAACTGTGAAGTATTGCCATACATCACGGTCAAGACCTGCTTTGGCAATTTCTTCACGAAGAATAGCGTCAGACTCACGAACGGTTTCAAGTTTTTCTTCAGTGATTTCACCCATAACACGGATGGCAAGTCCTGGTCCTGGGAAAGGTTGACGCCAAACGACTTCATCAGGCATTCCCATCTCAGTACCAAGGGCACGTACTTCATCTTTGAAGAGGGTATTAAGTGGTTCAATCAATTCAAATTGCATGTCTTCTGGAAGACCACCAACGTTGTGGTGAGATTTGATTGTTTGAGCTGTCTCAGTACCTGATTCAATAATATCAGTATAGAGCGTTCCTTGAGCTAGGAAGTCTACACCTTTAAGTTTGCTTGCTTCGTCATCAAAGACGTAAACAAACTCGTTACCAATGATTTTACGCTTTTTCTCAGGATCATCAACACCAGCCAAGAGGTCTAGGAAGCGTTTAGAAGCATCAACACGGATAATGTTAAGGCCAAATTTACCTCCAAGCATCTCCATAACTTGGTCACCTTCACCTTTACGGAGAAGACCGTGGTCAACGAAGATACATGTCAATTGATCTCCGATAGCTTTTTGCAAAAGGACACCAACAACAGATGAGTCAACCCCACCTGAGAGTCCAAGAAGGACTTTACGGTCACCAACTGTTTCACGGATTTGTGCAATTTGCATATCTACGAAGTTAGCCATTGACCAGTCACCTTTGGCACCACAGATACCAAAAGCAAAGTTTTTCAAGATATCATTACCATATACAGAGTGACGAACTTCTGGGTGGAATTGAATACCATAGAAGTTTTTCTCAGTATTTTCCATCGCGGCGAATGGGCAATCTACTGAGTCACCAACAAGATGGAAACCTTCTGGAATTTCTGTAACTGCATCACCGTGGCTCATAAGAACAACTTGTTCTTCAGGAGTTCCTGCAAAGAGTTCTGATTGGGCACGAAGGCGAAGTGTTGATTGGCCATACTCACGGTTACCTGCTTCACCAGCTGGAACAACTTTACCACCAAGTTTGTGGGTCAAAAGTTGCATTCCGTAACAGATACCAAGAATTGGAATACCAAGTTCCAAAATCTCTTCGTCAATACCAAATGCATCTTCGGCATAAACAGAGTTAGGACCACCAGAAAGTACGATACCGATAGGATTGATGGCACGGACTTCATCAGCAGTAATTTTATGGCTCTTCAATTCAGAGAAAACACCAAATTCACGAATACGACGTGCAATCAGCTGATTGTATTGGCTACCATAGTCTAGAACAATGATTTTCTGCACATCATTCAAAGTAGAAATGTCAGTCATTATTACCCTTTCTTTTTACGTCACACATGGACTCTTTCTTATGCAATCATTGTATCACAAATTTATGGACTTAGCACCTAGATTTATACGAGAAACTGTAAGTATCATACTCATCTTTACAATTCTGTTACTTTTTTTGTAAAATAGGGGTACAGAAGGGGGTATTAGATGTTACCAGCGTATATTCGCATACATGATAAGATTAAGGAAGATGTTGATGATGGTACTTGGAAAATCGGGCAACGTCTCCCTAGCGAGCGAGATCTTTGCGAGACTTTTGATGTGAGTCGTATGACTGTTCGTCAGGCCATAACACTTTTAGTGGATGAGGGGATTTTAGAACGCAAACCAGGCAGTGGAACTTTTGTGGCTAGCAGTCGAGTTAAGGAAAAGATGCGTGGAACTACGAGTTTTACTGAGATTGTCAAATCCCAAGGCAAGAAACCATCTAGTGAGCTTATTTCTTATCAACGTGTACATCCAAATGAGTTTGAAATCAAGAATTTAGGTGTTTTACCGCAGTCCTATGTCATTCGTATGGAACGTGTTCGTTTTGCAGACGATCTACCAGTTGCCTATGAGATTGCCAGTATCCCTGAGAAAATTATCCGAGGTTTTAAGGAATCAGAAATTACCGAACACTTCTTCAAGACCTTAACCGATAATGGCTATGAAATAGGGAAAAGTCAGCAGACCATATCAGCAAGTTTGGCCAATAGTAGTTTGGCCAAGCACCTCAAGGTTAAGACTGGCGATGCTCTCTTGAGTCTGACACAAATTTCCTTCCTCCAAGACGGGCAGGCTTTCGAATATGTACGAAGTTACTATGTTGGCGACCGTTTTGAATTTTATTTGGAGAACAATTAACAGTCACGGCTTTTTTCTGCACAAGAATCGTGCTAACACCATGATTTTATGGTAAAATGGAGCTTATGGAAATTGAAAAAACCAATCGCATGAATGCCTTGTTTGAGTTCTATGCAGCCTTGTTAACAGATAAGCAGATGAACTATATTGAGCTATATTATGCAGATGATTATAGTTTGGCAGAAATTGCCGAGGAATTTGGTGTGAGTCGTCAGGCTGTATATGATAACATCAAGCGTACTGAGAAGATTTTAGAAGCTTACGAGATGAAACTACATATGTATTCAGATTACATTGTTCGTAGCCAAATATTTGATGATATCATGGAAAAATACCCAGACGATAGCTATCTTCAGGAACAAATTGCTGTGCTCAGCAGTATCGATAATAGAGATTAGACCCAAGCAGAAAGTAAGAGAGGAAATGATATATGGCTTTTGAAAGCTTAACGGAACGCTTGCAAGGCGTTTTCAAAAATTTAAGACGTAAAGGAAAACTTTCAGAGAAAGAAGTTCAAGAAGTCACTAAAGAGATTCGTCTGGCACTTCTTGAAGCAGACGTAGCCCTACCAGTTGTTAAGACATTCATTAAACGTGTTCGTGAACGTGCTGTAGGTCACGAAATCATTGATACTCTTGATGCTTCGCAACAAATCATCAAGATTGTTAATGAAGAATTGACAGATATTCTTGGGTCTGAAACATCTGAAATTGAGAAATCTCCAAAGATTCCAACTATCATAATGATGGTTGGTCTCCAAGGGGCTGGTAAAACAACCTTTGCTGGTAAATTGGCTAATAAGCTGATTAAAGAACAAGAAGCCCGTCCAATGATGATTGCTGCGGATATCTATCGTCCAGCAGCCATTGACCAGTTGAAGACTTTGGGACAACAAATCAATGTTCCTGTTTTTGATATGGGTACAGAGACACCGGCGGTTGAGATTGTCAGAAATGGTTTGGAACAAGCACGTGCCAATAAGAATGACTATGTCTTGATTGATACGGCTGGTCGTTTGCAGATTGATGAGACTCTCATGCAAGAGTTGCATGATATTAAGGATTTTGCTCATCCAAATGAAATTCTCTTGGTTGTAGATAGCATGATTGGTCAGGAAGCTGCTAACGTTGCCAAGGAGTTCAATGAACAACTAGATATCACAGGTGTCGTTCTTACTAAAATTGACGGTGACACACGTGGTGGTGCGGCTCTTTCTATTCGTGAGATTACCGGCAAGCCAATTAAATTCACAGGTACTGGTGAGAAAATCACAGATATTGAGACTTTCCACCCAGACCGTATGTCAAGTCGTATCTTAGGTATGGGTGACCTTCTTACCCTTATTGAAAAAGCTTCTCAAGAGTACGACGAGAAAAAATCTCTTGAGTTGGCTGAAAAGATGCGTGAAAATACCTTTGACTTCAATGACTTCATCGACCAATTAGACCAAGTGCAAAATATGGGTCCTATGGAGGATTTGCTTAAGATGTTGCCAGGTATGGCTAACAATCCAGCCTTGGCTAATGTTAAAGTAGATGAGAAACAGATTGCACGCAAGCGTGCCATTGTATCATCGATGACACCGGAAGAGCGTGAAAATCCAGATCTTTTGACACCAAGTCGTCGTCGCCGTATTGCAAATGGTTCAGGGAATACCTTTATTGAAGTAAACAAGTTTATTAAAGACTTCAACCAAGCCAAACAAATGATGCAAGGTGTTATGTCTGGTGATATGGAGCAAATGATGCGTCAAATGGGTCTGAACCCAAATAATCTGCCAAAAAACATGCCAAATATGCCTGATATGGGGAATATGGACATGTCTGCTCTTGAAGGCATGATGGGTGGCGCAGGTATGCCAGACCTTGGTAATATGGACCTTAGTCAAATGCTTGGTGGTGGTCTTAAAGGTAAGGTCGGTTCCTTTGCCATGAAACACGCGATGAAGCGTCAAGCTAACAAGATGAAAAAAGCTAAGAAAAAACGTAAATAAGAAACTTAGAACGCTAGGGCACTTTGCTCTAGTGTTTTTTTCTGAAAATTATTGACTTATATAACTATACACTGTAATATACTAATGTATATACAGTAAAAGGAGTAAATAATGAAACCTAAAAAGAGAATTCAAGAAATGACCTTTGCAGCTTTATTAACTGCAATTGCTATCCTTATCCCAAGTATTATGCCAATTAAACTAATCATCCCACCGGCTTCGTATACTTTGGGGAGTCATGTTCCAATATTTCTAGCTATGTTTATATCTCCCTGGGTAACTGCTTTTGTTATCTTAGCTTCTAGTTTGGGATACTTTATGGCTGGCTATCCGATTGTGGTTGTTTTTAGAGCCTTTTCTCATATTATATTTGGTTTTTTAGGCGCACTCTATTTGAAAAAATTTCCACAAACGATAGAAAACCATAAATCATCATTACTTTTCAACTTTGTTTTAGGACTTATCCATGCCATAGGTGAAGTTCTTGCTTGCGTGATTTTTTATTCCGTAACAGGAGAGGATTTCCAAAAACTGTTCTATGTTCTCTTTGTTTTAGTTGGTTTTGGCACTATTGTCCATAGTATGATAGACTATGTTATAGCATTAACGATTTTCAAAAGTATTCGAAAAATACGCTAGTTGAAAGAGGGAGGGTTTGTCTATGGCTTCAAATCGAAAAGAAGAATTATTGGCACTCTTAAAGGGAGCTAAAGAAGCAATGAATGGACAAAGTTTGGCGGAGCATTTTGGTGTGACACGTCAAATCATTGTTCAAGATATTGCCCTCTTACGTGCAGATGGTGCCCAGATTATTTCAACTAATAGGGGCTATATCTATAAAAGTAGCGATGACAATTGTTATATACGTAGACTGTTTAAGGTGAATCATACTGTGTCAGATATGGAAGATGAGCTTTTGGCTATTGTTGATAATGGAGGACGTATTCAAAATATCATGATAGATCATCCAGTTTACGGAGAAATTCAGACTTTGTTGAAATTGACTTGTCGTCGAGATGTTAGTCATTTTTTAGATCAATCATCGTCAAATGACTTTTGCCCCTTATCTGATTTAACAAATGGCGTTCATTACCATCTTGTCGAAGCAGATAGTGAACAGGATATGGCTTATATAGAAGAGGCACTAAACCATCTAGGATTTTTAGTTAAAGAATAATACAAAAGAGAATTGTAAAAGTAGTTAGTTTCACTTGAAGTTAACTGCTTTTTTTGATAAACTTATGTTAGTTTATTAACTTACGGAGGTAGCTATGTTTTCAGGACAACGACTTAAGGAAATTCGAGAAGCACAAGGAATGAGTCAGGCAGCAGTGGCTAAGCATCTAGGAATTTCTCGCTCCTCTTATTTTAACTGGGAAAATGGTAAGACGAAACCAAATCAAAAGAATCTATCGGTATTGGCTGAACTTTTTGGTGTAGCTGAGACATATTTTCTATCTGAACATGAGATTGTAGAAGTGTACTTGGAATTAAATGAGGAAAATCGTCAGGAAGCTTTGCGACTCACTAAGGCTCTCTTGGAGGAGCAAGAAGCAGAAAAGCAGAAGGCACCTGTTATTCCGTTATATTCTTACAAAGTTTTCGAGCGTTTGTCAGCCGGAACAGGTTATACTTACTTTGGTGATGGCAATTACGATGAAGTTTTCTATGATGAAGAATTAGATCATGATTTTGCGTCATGGGTATTTGGAGACTCTATGGAACCTACCTACCTAAATGGAGAAGTAGTACTAATCAAACAAACGGGCTTTGATTATGATGGAGCTGTTTATGCTGTAGACTGGGATGGTCAAACCTATATCAAAAAGGTCTATCGTGAGGAAGAGGGCCTTCGTTTAGTTTCTCTCAATAAACGTTATGGTGATAAGTTTGCACCCTATGACGAAGATCCTCGAATCATTGGTAAGATTGTTGGTAACTTTATGCCTGTTGAGGGGTAGGCAACTTTTATCAATTGGGCATCTCAAATTAAATCTGTTATAATAATAAGTAAAGCAAAGCCAATGATTTGGCTTTTTTTAAAGATTTTAAATGATATTTTGCTAAGAATACAAAAGGAGAAACATATATGGCTACTATTCAATGGTTTCCAGGCCACATGTCTAAGGCCCGTCGACAGGTTCAGGAGAACCTTAAACATGTTGATTTTGTTACAATTTTAGTGGATGCACGTTTGCCACTTTCGAGTCAGAACCCTATGTTGACCAAAATTGTTGGCGATAAACCTAAGCTTCTAATTCTCAATAAGGCTGACCTCGCTGACAGTAATCGTACGAAAGAATGGCGTACCTATTTTAAGAGTCAAGGGATTAAAACCTTGGCCATCAATTCCAAGGAACAATCTACAGTTAAATTGGTAACAGATGCTGCTAAGAGTCTTATGGCTGACAAGATTCAACGGCTACGTGAACGCGGTATTCAGAAAGAGACCTTACGAACCATGATTATTGGGATTCCAAATGCAGGGAAATCTACCTTGATGAACCGCTTAGCTGGTAAAAAGATTGCTGTTGTAGGAAATAAACCCGGAGTTACAAAAGGTCAACAGTGGTTGAAGTCTAATAAAGACTTGGAAATTCTTGATACTCCAGGTATTTTGTGGCCTAAGTTTGAAGATGAATTGGTTGGATTGAAACTCGCTTTGACTGGTGCCATCAAGGACCAGCTATTGCCAATGGATGAAGTGACGATATTTGGACTCAACTATTTTAAAACTTACTATCCTGAACGTTTAGAGGAACGCTTCAAAGGGATTGACCTTGAAGAAGAGGCACCAGAAATCATTATGGAAATGACTCGAAAACTTGGCTTCCGTGAAGATTATGACCGTTTTTATAATCTATTTGTCAAAGAAGTTCGTGATGGAAAACTAGGCCGTTACACACTTGATATTGTTGGGGTCGATACTGATGGCGACAATTAAAGAAGTCAAGGAGCAATTGGCAGCATTGACAGATCTTGATGACTACCGATGGGCAAGTTTTGAGGAAGATAGTCGATCTGGTGTACAGACTGCCATCAAGCAACGTCGCAAAGCTATCCTTGCTGAGATTGCTGAGGAAGAACGCTTAGAAATGATGCTCAGTTACGAAAAATTGCTTTATGCTCGGGGAGTTGAACTTATTGCAGGTGTTGATGAAGTTGGACGTGGCCCTTTGGCTGGCCCAGTTGTAGCTGCAGCGGTTATCTTACCAAAGCTTTGCAAAATAAAGGGTCTCAATGACAGTAAAAAGATTCCAAAATCTAAACATGAAGCTATCTATAAGCAGGTAATGGAGGAAGCAGTAGCTGTCGGTATTGGTATTAAGGATAATCATGTGATTGATGACGTCAATATTTATGAAGCAACCAAGCTTGCTATGGCTGAAGCTATTGAAAAACTGAGTCCCAAACCAGAACATTTGTTAATTGATGCCATGACTTTGGGCTTGCCAATAGGACAAACATCAATTATAAAAGGGGATGCTAATTCTTTATCAATTGCGGCAGCTTCTATTGTAGCAAAGGTAACCCGTGATAAGATGATGGCTGACTATGATCAGGAGTTTCCTGGATATGCATTTGCCAAAAATGCAGGCTATGGTACCAAGGATCATCTGTCTGGCCTAGATAAATTTGGTGTTACACCAATTCATAGAAGAAGCTTCGAACCAATAAAGTCAATCATAAAAAAGTAGGTGAAGTGGCGTGATTTTAGCTATTGATATTGGAGGGACCTTTATCAAATTTGGATTAGTTGATAATGATTTTAGAATTAGCAACCAATCTAAAGTGCCTACACCATCGTCCCTAGATAATTTCTGGATAACTTTAGAGAGTATTATTTCATCATTTAAGAATGGTATTTCTGGGATTGCCATTGCATGCCCAGGAGAAATAAATAGTAAACGTGGCTTCATTTTCAAGGGAGGTCTTATCCCATATTTAACGGCTATTCCTCTTGGATCACGATTGACTAGAACATTTCAACTGCCTGTAAAGGTTATCAATGACGCTGATGCGGCAGCCTTGGCTGAAGCCAGATATGGAAGTCTACAAGACTTAGATTGTGGGGCTGCCTTGGTTTTAGGTACGGGTGTTGGTTTAGGACTTGTCTCACAGGAGTTCTTGCTATCACCTCTGTCAGTCACCCAATATCTGAGAGCTCCAAGTCCCCAAAGCATGAGTCAAACCTCTCTACCTTTCCAGTGGGAATTGTTTATGCATGGCTTAGTAAGTCTTGTCGATAATAAGGGATCTGCAGTAGGCTTTGTTCATGAAGCCAGTGAGTTACTTGGGTTAAATCAAGACGATGGTCCAGCCGTATTCTCAGCTATAGAGGGAAATCAATCGGAGGATCTAAATCTTTTATTTAAAGACTATTGTCATGAAATTGCTGTTCTGATTCTTAATTTGCAGAGTTTATTCAAGTTGGACAGAGTTGTTATCGGCGGTGGTATCAGTAGGCAAGGTACTTTAATTGAAGGAATATGCGATGCCTATGAGGAGTTATTTAACGAAAAGCCTGAATTAGGTTTTGAGCCCATAACTATTCAAGCCTGTCATTTCCATAACGATAGTAACCTACTAGGCGCGGCGTCTTATTTTGCTTCTGAAAATGATTTGTAATCACGGAAAGTTCCATAATGGAGCTTTTTTCTTTTCTGTTACGAATAATGAAAAGGAGGTATCTATATGAATAATTTTGAACTTTTTAAACTTAAAGCCGCTGGGTTGACGAATTTGAACATCTTAAATATTTTGGACTATCAAAAGACACAAGATAGAAAATTGAGTTTACGTGATATGGCAGTGGTATCCAAGTCTAAAAATGCCGTTCTTTTTATGGAAAAATACAAGAGTTTAGATATTAAGCAACTCAAAGAACAATTCGACCGTTTTCCTACGTTATCGATTTTTGATAAAGAATATCCTATTGAGCTGAAGCATACCTATAATCCTCCTGTCCTCCTTTATTATCAGGGGAATCTTGATTTACTGAGTAAACCAAAGCTAGCTGTTGTTGGGGCAAGAAAGTGTTCCGAAACAGGCAAACAGTCCGTTCGCAAAATTGTTAGAGAACTTGGCAATCACTTTACTATTGTGAGTGGATTGGCGCGTGGGATTGATACTTGTGCGCATATGGAGGCCTTGAAACATAAGGGGAACACTATTGCAGTTATCGGAACTGGGCTTGATGTTTATTATCCTAAAGAAAATAAAGCTTTGCAGGACTATATGTCCAAAAATCATTTAGTTCTTACTGAATATGGACCGGGTGAACAGCCGCTTAAGTACCACTTTCCTGAACGTAATCGGATTATTTCTGGATTATGCCAAGGAGTTATGGTCGTAGAAGCTAAGCTTCGCTCGGGAAGTCTGATTACTTGTGAGCGTGCCATGGAAGAAGGTAGAGATGTTTTTGCTATTCCAGGAAATATTTTAGATGGAAAGTCAGATGGATGCCATCACCTAATTCAAGAGGGCGCAAAGTGCATTACGACAGGGTTTGACATCCTTTCAGAGTTTTCTTGAAAATCAAAGTTCTCCTATAGAGATAAAGTTTTTTATTGACAGTTAAAGAAAAGGAAGGTATCATGTTAGTTGCTCGGTCCAAGATGTTTCATTTTTTAATGTCTTGTGACTAGATTTTAGACAGATGAGTGGCGCAGCCAGTTTATAACATTATAAGGAAATAGTCTATGGCGACAGCAACGACAACAAAAACGAAAACTAAAACAACAAAGAAAACGACAGCCAAAAAGGCGACTAAAAAGAGAGCGACACCAAAGAAAAATTTGGTCATCGTGGAGTCTCCTGCTAAAGCGAAAACGATTGAGAAGTATCTTGGCCGCAACTATAAAGTTGTAGCCTCTGTTGGGCATATCCGTGATTTGAAAAAATCAAGTATGTCGATTGATTTTGAAAACAACTACGAACCTCAGTACATTAATATTCGAGGTAAGGGACCTCTTATCAATGAATTGAAGAAAGAAGCTAAAAAAGCCAAGCAAGTCTTTCTCGCAAGTGACCCGGACCGTGAAGGGGAAGCCATTTCATGGCATTTGTCACATATTCTTGGATTAGAGCCAGATGATAAGAATCGTGTCGTTTTTAACGAAATCACTAAAGACGCAGTAAAAAATGCCTTCGTAGAGCCACGCGCCATTGACATGGACTTGGTAGATGCCCAGCAAGCTCGTCGTGTCTTGGACCGTATTGTGGGTTACTCTATTTCACCGCTTCTATGGAAGAAGGTTAAGAAAGGTCTTTCGGCCGGGCGTGTACAATCGGTAGCTCTTAAGCTCATTATTGACCGTGAAAATGAAATCAAGGCCTTTAAACCAGAAGAATACTGGACTATTGATGGTGCCTTTAAGAAGGGTGCTAAGAAGTTTCAGGCTAGCTTCTATGGCTTGGATGGTAAAAAGCTTAAGCTCAACAATAATGACGATGTTCAAGCCGTTCTCTCTCGTATCACAAGTGATGACTTTAACGTAGATAAAGTAGAGAAAAAAGAACGCCGTCGTAATGCGCCATTGCCATATACAACATCATCTCTCCAACAGGATGCTGCCAATAAGATTAACTTCCGTACACGTAAGACCATGATGGTTGCCCAACAGTTGTATGAAGGGATTAATCTTGGTTCAGGCGCTCAAGGTTTGATTACCTATATGCGTACGGACTCTACACGTATCAGTCCGGTGGCACAAAACCAGGCTGCTGAATTTATTACGGAACGCTTTGGTTCTAAGTATTCAAAACATGGCAGTAAGGTGAAAAATAGTTCGGGAGCACAAGATGCCCATGAGGCTATTCGTCCGTCAAATGTTTTCCAAACACCAGAAAGCATCGCTAAGTATTTGGATAAGGATCAGCTTAAGCTTTATACTCTTATCTGGAATCGTTTTGTAGCGAGTCAAATGACAGCTGCAGTATTTGATACGATGAAGGTGACCTTGTCTCAAAACGGAGTCATTTTCACTGCAAATGGTAGCCAAATCAAGTTCGATGGTTATATGGCCGTTTACAACGATTCTGATAAGAACAAGATGCTTCCTGATATGGCTGAAGGTGATACGGTTAAGAAGGTTGTGACAACGCCTGAACAACACTTCACGCAACCACCTGCCCGCTATTCTGAAGCGACTCTGATTAAGACGCTGGAAGAAAATGGTGTTGGTCGTCCGTCAACTTATGCACCGACGCTTGATGTTATTCAACGTCGTTACTATGTCAAATTGGTAGCTAAACGTTTTGAACCAACAGAACTTGGTGAAATCGTTAATAGCTTAATCGTAGAATTCTTCCCTGACATCGTGGACGTTAAATTCACTGCCGAGATGGAAGGAAAACTCGATAAAGTTGAAATCGGTAAAGAGCAGTGGCAAAAGGTTATTGATGAGTTCTTCAAACCTTTCCAAAAAGAATTGGAAAAAGCTGAAGAAGGAATTGAAAAAATCCAAATCAAGGATGAGCCTGCTGGTTTTGATTGTGACCTCTGTGGTCACCCAATGGTTATCAAACTTGGCCGTTACGGTAAGTTCTATGCATGTAGTAACTTCCCAGACTGTCACAATACTAAGGCTATAACTAAAGAAATTGGCGTTACTTGCCCAACCTGTGGTAAAGGTCAGGTCATCGAACGTAAGACAAAACGAAATCGTGTCTTTTATGGTTGTGATCGCTACCCTGACTGTGAATTTACATCTTGGGATATCCCTGTTGGACGTAACTGTCCTAAATCAGGCGATTATCTTGTCGAGAAGAAAGTCCGTGGTGGCGGCAAGCAAGTTATCTGTAGTAACGAAGAGTGTGACTACAAAGAATCTATTGTTAAATAAAAAGAAAGCTATCTCAAGTTAAGTTTTGAGATAGTTTTTTTGTATTTTATCAGAAAAACTGATACTTTCCTTAAATTTGTTTTTTATACTAAGGATGAAAAGAAAGGAGAGTAAGTGTTTTTCTGATATTAGTAAGACATGAGTTTATATTGAAAACAGAACTATTCTAAAAGAGGTGTACAAATGCAAATAACTGTTAAACAACTTTCAAAATCCTACAAAGATAAGACTATTTTAGACAACATCACATTTACAATTGAATCTGGAACAGTTTGTGGTCTGTTAGGAGTAAATGGTGCTGGTAAGTCAACTCTGATGAAAATTCTTTTTGGTTTAGTCCAAAAAAGTAGTGGAGAAATTCGATTTGTTGGATCATCCAAAAACAAACATTTATTAGGTGCATTAATCGAAGCACCTGCAATTTATCACAACCTTTCGGCTTTTGATAATCTAAAAACAAAAGCGTTGCTATATGATATTCCTGATTCAAAAATTTTTGAAACCTTGGAAATAATTGGTCTTTCAAATACTGGAAAGAAAAAAGCCGGTAAATTTTCATTAGGTATGAAGCAACGACTTGGGATTGGTATGGCTATTTTAACTGATCCTCAATTTTTAATTCTAGATGAGCCTACTAATGGACTTGATCCTGATGGAATTAATGAACTGCTAGACCTTATTCGTTCCCTGAAAGCAGAAGGAATGACAATTCTAGTTTCCAGTCATCAACTTCTAGAAATTAGTAAGGTTGCTGATCATATTCTTATTCTCGATAAAGGTAAGATTCAATATGATGGTGAAAACAAAAATGTAGATAGTCTTGAGAGACTCTTCTTTAAAATTGTTCATGGGGGTTAGTGATATGCAAAAGATATTCTATTCGGAATTGCTCAAATTACGACATTTAGGAACTACTAAATTCTTAATCATCATACCATTTTTAACTGTTCTTATAGCCTTTTTAATGGGAGGGTTACAGATTTTTGTTCCTTTCTCGGTTTATTGGTGGGAAGCTATCTTTTTATATCTTGTAACTGGTCTTTTGTTTATAGTCGATAGACGTTTAGAAGACCAGGCTGGGCATTTTCAAAATGTTACCAATAGGGATTTCACTTGGAAAATTAGCTTGATGAAAATGGTGCTTATAGGCATGAGAACATTGCTTGCTAGTTTATTCTTACTAGCTTTCCTTAGTCTCGTTGCATTTATTTACATAGGTTTTATTCCAATAAATATTCCTAAAACAGCTATTTCCTTAATCTTAATTTGGATGACAACTTTATGGAATATTCCTTTACTTTACCTAATGTCTAAATACATGAGTCAATTCATCCTATTAGCTCTTAATGCATTAGTTTGTCTTTTAATAGCACCCTTTATTGCTCAGAGTCCACTCTGGTTTGTTTTCCCCTATACCTATCACTATAAAATAGCTCAATTTTTATTAAATCTTAAACCATCGGGGGATATTATTGTAAATACGAATCATACTAGCATTTTACAAGTGATACTTACGATGATGCTATCAATAGTAGTGACATTGCTTTTATCTTTTTCACTGCAAAGGAGACAATTAAATGCTAAGGAGTGAGTTACTAAAATTAAAGAATACTTTCGGTCTTTATCTTATTCTCAGTTTTGCTGTCTTAGAGATCATTACAATTCCAATGTATGTGAGCTTCGTTCCTAATGGTTTTTCTCTAACTAATTTAGCCATATTATCTTTTTTATGCTATCCGCTATTGACATCATTTTTGTCAATTTTAGGGATTGAACAAGAAAAATACGCTAATTATTATCAAGAAATATCGAGTTACCCTAAGCAAAGACGTTTATGGTTGGCTAAACTTTTGATAGTAGACTTAACCCTTAGCCTACCTTCTTTATTTAGTTGGCTTATCATAAACCTCCTTCTTATGAATAGTGTGAATGGATTTGTAGTAAGTCTATCAAGTTGGATGTTAATAGTCTTTCTTAATCATTTTCACTACTTTATACAAGTGAGTCTGAACAGTGTTAGTAATATTATTATCTCTATAATTGAAATTATTTTTATTATTTTTGCTAGTAATAAAGTTTTCTTGTCTGTTCATTGGCTTCCTATTGCTTTACCTATCAATAGCCTTATCCTTAGTGATTGGAGCCAATTCAATTCCCTACCTTTATGGATTGTTGGAGTGACTTTGTTATTTATTTGTTTTTTGCCAATAAATTCAAAATCTTATTAATAGATTTATCTACTCTACGCCTTGTCAGTTCTCTTCTATAGATGATATGATAAGGGTAACTTTATACGAAAGGAAAGGTTATGGCTCAGATACTTGTTATTGATGATCAGGAAGATATTGTTCAATTGGTTGTAAAGGCTTTAGAGCTTCAAAATCATAAGGTGACGGGGCTTACAAGTGTTTTAGATTTGGATAAGAACTTGTTGCCACGGTTTGACTTGATTTTACTGGATATCATGATGCCTGATGTTGATGGTCTCCAGTTTTGTCATGAGATTCGTGATCAGGTGGATTGTCCTATACTCTTTATTACAGCCAAAACGCAAGAGGCTGATATTGTTCAAGGCTTGACTTATGGTGCTGATGATTATATTTGCAAGCCATTTGGGGTTAAAGAACTTCAAGCGCGTGTGGCTGCACACTTGAGACGTGAACATCGTGAGCGCCACCATAAGCTATTAATTGGAAATATTCAGTTTGATTTGTCTGCTCAGGAGCTTTATGTTGAGAATCAGTTGTTAGATTTGACTAAGTCAGAATATAGTATTTGTCAGTTTCTGGCTGAAAATAAGGGCCAAGTCTTTTCCAAAGAACAAATCTACACGCATTTGTATGGCTATGAGGATAAAGGGAGTCCGACAGCAGTGGCCGAACATATCAAAAATATCCGTGCAAAGCTCAAAAATGTTGGGCAAAGTCCTATTGAAACAGTCTGGGGGATTGGTTACAAGTGGCACTAATTAAAAAAAGAGAACACTCTCTAAGAACAATCTTGTTATCCTATGTCGTTTGCCTTACAGTTCTATCAGCAATCAGCAGTCTTCTTATTTTTTATATTTCTACCTTCGGTGTCATTCCAGCAAATCAGGTAGAGATTGATTTATCTGCTGTGAGAAATGATATTGAGACTTCTAAGGTCTTTAATCCCGATATCTTACCTGATGGTACTAGTTATGTCTTTTTAACAAGGGAATTTAAACTTAAGAAGTCTAATATGCCTGTTAATCTGCAAGAGGAATCCTTATTAAATTACCAATTCAAGAATGCTCATGGTGACAAGTATGGGTATTTTCAGTCATTTGAACGACCAGATGGGATAGTCATTGTCAATTATCAACTATCACCTCGGTATCGTAATGAGTGGTTGAACCAGCATTTTCCTAATGCTAATCTAATGATAAATGGCTCAATAATTGTGTCCATTTTACTCATTTTTATCGTTTTAACATTGTTCTATGCTCATAAATTACGCCAACAGCTTAGACCAATACTGTGGGCAACTGAGAAAATTGCAGAGCAAGACTTGGATTTTCAAACCTCCCAGTCTACTATTAAGGAGTTTAATCAAGTTTTAAGTGGCTTGGACCACATGCGTGCTGCACTCCGTGACTCTTTGATGGAAAATTGGAAGGCAGAAAAGGATAAGCAAAATCAGATTTCAGCCTTAACTCATGATCTGAAGACACCATTAACAGTTGCACGGGGCAATGCGGAACTCTTAGCTATGACTCCCTTAGATGAAGAACAAACGAACTTGTTAGAACATTTTCAAAAAGGGATTGCACAGGTTGATTCTTATGTTCAAGAGTTGTCCGAACTCAATAAAATGAGTTTGAAGAAAACCTTGACGCTTGGAGAAGTTTCGGTCAAGGACTTTGTTGAAGACATTTACGACCAAACCTTGTCACTAGCACAAACGAAACAAATCAATGTAGTATTTGACAAGAAGGAAATTGAGAAAGAAATCATCGGCCATTGGGATAGGCCCTTGTTGAATCGAGCTTTTATGAATATTGTTTCGAATGCAGTGGAACATACACCTAGTGGCAGTCAGTTAACCTTGTTCATCAAAATCGAATCAGATGAACTTAAGTTTATCTGCCTTGATTCTGGACCTGGATTTTCTCTTGAATCTCTTGAAAAAGCGACTCAGATCTTTTATCAGGAAGATAAGAGTAGACAAAGTCGTAATCACAGCGGACTTGGTCTGACTATTGCTAATGATATTGTTCGCTTACACCATGGTAGTCTTTCGCTTTCAAATGATGATAATACAGGTGGTGCCAAAGTCACAATCATTTTACCCCTTTAAATACAGATGACTCCTAGTCGCCAGACGAGGAGTTTTTTGCTATACTACTAAGAGTAAAAATGAAGAAAGATTTGTGGAGATAGGATTTAATCTTGTTTCCAAAGAGGTATTAGTGTCATGTCTCAATCAAAAGCAGAATATATTAACGTGATTGGAGCTGGTTTGGCCGGCTCCGAGGCGGCTTATCAGATTGCCAAACGTGGTATTCCGGTAAAACTTTATGAAATGCGTGGTGTCAAAGCAACACCGCAGCATAAGACAACAAATTTTGCAGAATTAGTTTGTTCTAACTCTTTTCGTGGAGATAGCTTGACCAACGCTGTAGGGCTTCTTAAAGAAGAAATGCGTCGTTTGGACTCTATCATTATGCGTAATGGAGAAGCTCACCGTGTGCCAGCTGGTGGTGCCATGGCAGTTGACCGTGAAGGTTATGCAGAAGCAGTGACAGCGGAAATTGAAAATCATCCATTAATTGAAGTTATCCGTGAAGAAATCACAGAAATTCCTGATGATGCCATTACAGTTATTGCTTCAGGTCCTTTGACTTCTGATGCTTTAGCTGAAAAAATTCACAAGCTTAACGGTGGAGATGGGTTCTATTTCTATGATGCCGCTGCACCGATTGTTGATAAAGCGACTATCGACATGAACAAAGTCTACCTTAAGTCACGCTATGACAAGGGTGAAGCAGCTTACCTAAACTGTCCAATGACCAAGGAGGAGTTCATGGCCTTCCACGAGGCCTTGACAACAGCTGAAGAAGCTCCTTTGAATTCTTTTGAAAAAGAAAAGTATTTCGAGGGCTGTATGCCTATCGAGGTTATGGCTAAACGTGGTATCAAGACAATGCTCTATGGTCCTATGAAACCAGTTGGTTTGGAGTATCCTGAGGATTATAAGGGTCCACGTGATGGTGACTTCAAGACGCCTTATGCGGTTGTTCAGCTTCGTCAGGACAATGCGGCTGGTAGCCTCTATAATATTGTTGGTTTCCAAACCCACCTCAAATGGGGAGAGCAAAAGCGTGTCTTCCAAATGATTCCAGGTCTTGAAAATGCTGAATTTGTGCGTTATGGGGTAATGCACCGCAACTCTTACATGGACTCGCCAAACTTGCTTAAACAGACCTTCCAATCAAAATCAAATCCTAACTTGTTCTTTGCGGGACAAATGACTGGTGTAGAAGGTTATGTTGAATCAGCTGCCTCAGGTTTGGTTGCCGGCATCAATGCTGCCCGTCTTTTTAAAGGTGAAGATGAACTTATCTTCCCTCAGACAACAGCTATCGGGAGTCTCCCATATTATGTGACTCACGCTGAAAGTAAACATTTCCAACCAATGAATGTTAACTTTGGTATTATCAAAGAACTGGAAGGCCCACGTATTCGTGACAAGAAAGAGCGCTATGAAAAAATTGCTGAGCGAGCTCTTGAAGATTTACAACCTTTTATTCAAGCTTAGACAATATCAAAATCCCTTACCGAATTCGGTAAGAGATTTTCAGATTTAAAAGTATTCAATTAGCCAAAGAATTTCTTAGCAATTTCTTGACCTTGTTTGATTTTAGCCCATTGTTGAGGTGTTGCCAACTCATTCCCTGAGTCACATGAGGCGAAACCACATTGGTGAGAGAGGAAGAGACGTTCTTTTGGAAGAATTTGACTCGCTTTTTCAAGCAAATCGAGGACACGTTCTTCGTCATCAAGGTCAGTAGTTTTAGAAGACAAAAGTCCTAGTACAACTTCGGCTTTGCTGTCTTTGAGGGCTTCGAGAGCTTTGATATCACCAGCGGTGTCGCTATCCCATTCAAGGAAGAAACGGTCATAGTGTTGCTCTGCCAAGAACTTCTTGGCGATAGCTTCGTAAGTTCCTTCAGCAGCAGAACGGCTTTCGTAGTTACCACGGCAGTTGTGGGTCCAAACCGTTAAACCAATTTCGTGAGCATAGTCTACAACCTCGTTATTGATAGCTACAAACTCATCAGCCAATTCTGCTAAATCAGAATTACCTTCCGCAAAGAAACTTGCAGGGTTTGATGGGTCAAAAAGTTCCCAGAGACAGTCATCAAATTGAACAATTTTTCCACCGACAGCCTTGTATTCTTCCAAGAATTCTTTATAGGCATTAATGATACCTTTTTTGAGGTCTTCATTTGTTTCGTAGACTTGTCCAGGACCAGCCAAACGGTCAAAGATAGCAAGTTCAGTGTAGGCATGAGCAGGTCCCCAGATAGTTTGTTTGGTATCTTCATCACCAGCTTCAGCTTTAACCAATTTGTAAATATCTAGGTAATGGTGGTTCTTACCTGAGAGCGGCTCAGTGATGCGAATACCGATATCTTTACGTGTTTCATATTGACCACCATCATGGTCTTTAAAAGTGTAGCCATGCTCAGCAATGTAGCGTTCAATTCCTTTAAATCCCCAGACAAAGTCTAAATGCCACATAGAACGTCCAAACTCACCATCAGTAAGGATGTCAATACCGTTAGCTTTTTGGTCAGCCACAATTTGCTTAATATCTGTAGTTTCAGTTTCTTGATAACCAGGAAAGGCATCATAGAAAGGATACTGGATGTCGTCACGATGCTCGATTTCGTCCTTATATTTACGGAGATCCGCAGGACGAAGAAGAGAACCGACTAATTGGAATTTAGATTTTGTCATTGTATTTACCTCGAAATGTCTATTTATGTCTATAGTACTTCTTATCTAGACTAATGAAAAATAGTTAATTTCTTTCTGAGGGCATAGTTTAAGACTATATAAGGTTTTACCCTGCAAAATGATACTTCCTATGGTAAAATGGAAAAAAACGATGAAGGTTGAGAACATGCAAAAAACATTCTTTATTATTAAACCAGATGCTGTTAAACGCCATCTAATTGGTCAAGTGATTGATCGTATTGAACGTCGTGGCTTCGTTATTGAGCGTATGGAGATGCTGATGCTTGACGAAGAACGTCTTAAAGAACATTATGCCCAATTGGTTGATAAACCATTTTTCCCTAGTATTGCAGAATTCATGATGAGTGGCTCGGCAGTTATTGGTATTATGTCTGGCCCTGGTGTTATCAAGTCATGGCGTGATATGATGGGAGCAACCAATCCGGGTGATGCTGCACCTGGAACGATTCGTGGAGACTTTGCAACAGCACCAGATGGGGATATGATTTCGAATATCGTTCATGGCTCTGATTCAGAAGAATCTGCGGCTCGAGAAATTCAGATTTGGTTTGGTGAGTAAGATGGATTTAGTACAGATTCAATCTGATTTAGCTAAGGGTGGACTGTTAATTGATGTCAGGAGTCCAGAAGAGTATGCAGAAGGTCATGTAAAGGGTGCTCGCTTAATACCTCACACCCAGTTTTTCTCTGCTGACATTCTAGCTGAAAAAGACGCTTCCATTTACCTCTATTGTAAAATGGGACCTCGTGCAGAATTTGCTGCATCAGTTCTTAAAGAGCGAGGCTATACTAAGGTGACTAACTTGGGTGGCTTGGACGATATGGAAGCACTAGGTTTTGAATTTGAAGAATAATAGGAATAAGGTCACCCAAGGGTGGTCTTATTTGTTTTCAGAAAAGTTTGATAATTACTTGACAACGTTTTCATAAAGGAGTAGAATTTTAATTGAGTTAAGACAAAGCCTATGAAAATGACTTTGCCAGAACTTGACTAACTTATCGTATTCCAATTGAGATAAGGCTTCTTATTAAGCTAGTGACTCTAATTGGTAGAGGAGGATTTCGTATGTCAAAAGTTGCTATTGTTACAGGTGCAGGTCAAGGTATTGGTTTTGCGATTGCAAAACGTTTGGTTGAAGATGGTTTTAAAGTCGGAGTATTGGACTACAACGCTGAAACTGCAGAAAAAGCGGTTGCTGAATTGTCAGCAGATAAAGCATTTGCAGTTGTAGCTGATGTATCTAAACAAGCTGAAGTAGCAGCTGCTTTCCAAAAAGTTGTTGATCACTTTGGCGATTTGAATGTTGTTGTTAATAATGCCGGTGTGGCTCCAACAACACCTCTTGATACAATTACTGAAGAACAGTTCCAACGTACATTTAACATCAATGTCGGTGGTGTTATTTGGGGTGCTCAAGCTGCACAAGCACAATTTAAAGCACTCGGTCATGGTGGTAAAATCATCAATGCAACATCTCAGGCTGGTGTCGTTGGTAACCCTAACTTGACTGTATATGGTGGTACTAAATTCGCAGTGCGTGGTATTACTCAAACTTTGGCGCGTGATTTGGCTGATTCAGGCATCACTGTCAATGCTTATGCACCAGGTATCGTTAAGACTCCAATGATGTTTGACATTGCCCACGAAGTTGGTAAAAATGCTGGTAAAGATGATGAATGGGGTATGCAAACTTTTGCTAAAGATATTACCCTCAAACGTTTGTCTGAACCTGAAGACGTAGCAGCAGCAGTTAGCTTCCTTGCTGGACCTGACTCAAACTACATCACAGGTCAAACTATCATCGTTGATGGTGGTATGCAATTCCATTAAGATTGAAAGGGAGAGCGAAAGGCTCTCTTTTTTGCTTGATAAAACATAATATTTCTGATAATATAATCGTAATTAATTATGATTTGAGAGGAGCCTTCCTATGTCAGACATTTTACACTATATTGTTGAGCATCCATTTTATTGCCTTATTCTATTAGGAGTTGTTGTACTAGCCTGTGGTTTAGGTCCATTTTCAAGTAGTTCAACAGAAAACAAGCGTTCAGCAATTATTAATAAGCACTACAACGATACTTTTAAGAAATAATAAGGACTAAATGCAGTCAGAAAGCAGATATTAGAGATAGGCAAAAGCCTGTCTTTTTTGTATAATAGAAGGTAACGATTAGTTTTTTTATAATCACAAGTAAGAACTAGGAAAGATAAAAATGCCAAATATTGAAGAATTAAAACAACGACAGGAGAAGATTCGTAACTTCTCTATTATTGCCCATATTGACCATGGGAAATCAACGCTTGCTGACCGTATCTTGGAAAAGACTGAAACAGTGTCAAGTCGTGAGATGCAGGCGCAACTCCTTGATAGCATGGACCTTGAGCGTGAACGTGGAATCACTATTAAACTAAATGCCATTGAGCTTAACTATACTGCTAAAGATGGCGAAACATACATTTTCCACCTTATCGACACACCGGGACACGTGGACTTTACTTATGAGGTGTCACGTTCTCTTGCTGCCTGTGAGGGTGCCATCTTGGTGGTGGATGCAGCTCAAGGAATTGAAGCACAAACACTTGCCAATGTTTACTTGGCACTAGATAATGACTTGGAAATCTTACCAGTTATCAATAAAATTGACCTTCCAGCTGCAGATCCTGAGCGTGTGCGTACAGAGGTTGAAGATGTTATCGGACTAGATGCTTCTGAGGCTGTGCTTGCGTCAGCTAAGGCTGGTATTGGTATTGAAGAGATTCTCGAACAAATCGTTGAGAAAGTTCCTGCACCTCAAGGTGATGTTGAAGCGCCTCTCCAAGCCCTTATCTTTGACTCTGTTTACGATGCTTACCGTGGGGTTATCCTCCAAGTGCGTGTGGTTAACGGAATGGTTAAACCAGGCGATAAGATTCAAATGATGTCTAATGGTAAGACCTTTGATGTTACTGAGGTTGGTATCTTCACACCTAAAGCTGTTGGTCGTGATTACCTTGCGACAGGAGATGTTGGTTATATCGCAGCCTCAATTAAGACTGTTGCGGATACCCGTGTCGGTGATACCGTGACACTTGCAGATAATCCAGCTGCAGAGCCACTCCATGGCTATAAGCAAATGAACCCAATGGTGTTTGCAGGTCTTTACCCAATTGAATCAAATAAGTATAACGACTTGCGTGAAGCCCTTGAAAAACTCCAGTTGAACGATGCCAGTCTTCAGTTTGAGCCTGAAACGTCTCAAGCCCTTGGTTTCGGTTTCCGCTGTGGTTTCTTGGGTCTTCTTCACATGGATGTTATCCAAGAGCGCTTGGAACGTGAGTTTAACATCGACCTCATCATGACAGCACCATCGGTAGTTTACCATGTTAATACTACTGACGGTGAGATGCTTGAAGTGTCTAACCCTTCAGAGTTCCCAGATCCTACACGTATTGATGCTATTGAAGAGCCTTATGTTAAAGCTCAAATCATGGTTCCTCAAGAATATGTTGGTGCGGTTATGGAGTTGGCACAACGTAAACGTGGTGATTTTGAAACCATGGAATACATTGATGATAATCGTGTGAACGTTATCTATCAAATTCCACTTGCTGAAATCGTCTTTGATTTCTTTGATAAATTGAAATCATCTACACGTGGTTATGCAAGCTTTGACTATGAATTGTCAGAATACCGTCGTTCACAATTGGTGAAAATGGATATTCTCCTTAATGGTGACAAGGTCGATGCCCTTAGCTTCATCGTCCACAAGGAATTTGCCTATGAGCGTGGAAAACTTATCGTTGATAAGCTTAAGAAAATTATTCCACGTCAACAATTCGAGGTGCCTATCCAAGCGGCTATCGGTCAAAAAATCGTTGCCCGCACAGATATCAAAGCCCTTCGTAAAAACGTCTTGGCTAAGTGTTACGGTGGTGACGTTTCACGTAAACGTAAACTTCTCGAAAAACAAAAAGCTGGTAAGAAACGTATGAAAGCCATCGGTTCGGTTGAAGTCCCACAAGAAGCCTTCTTGTCAGTACTTTCAATGGACGAAGATGAGAAATAAGAGTAATAGTCAGAATGTGATGTTCTGGCTATTTTTGTAAAAAAGTTATGATAAAGAAGATTTTAAGATTTCCTTTCTCGAAGCGTGGAAGGATTTATACTGCGACTCTACTCACACTTTTCTTTTTAGGAAATGCTTATGTCAAACATAAATTTCACGAAAAAGCTGTAGAGGAATTACAGATTGCTTTAAAAGCGGATAAGGTAACTGACAATGAGATTTTTGGCAGCCGCCATCAGTATGTTGCCATTAGTCAGGAAGAACCTACTTACTATAATTCTGAAGATAACGTAGCGACTGAGTTGATTGGTAGAAATCATTTTGTTCGCTATTACGATACCATGAGTAGTCTGCATCAAGCTCATTTGGTAGTTTATGATATTAACAAAGATTTTAAAAAGAAAATTATTAATTTGACCCCATATTTGAAGAAAATAAAAGATTTTAAAGATATTAAGGAGTTGGTTGTGTCTTTAAGAGCGATTGATGGTTACGATTATGTTTTCTTGGAGAATTCTCAAAACGATAAGCAATTTGCTTACAATTTAGATACGAATCAATTTTTAACTAGAGACCTACCAGATTATTCTTACAGTAAGGATGAAATGCTTTATTTTGGTGATAAGAGTTCTGCTCGTAATCAGGTGAATGATAGCAACATGTGGGGATATTTAAAGAGAGAAGGAAACTTGGATGAGCTTTTAAGAATGTCTCCTGCTCAAACAAACAATCATTTATCAGCTCATCTAAATGTGATCCTAGAGATTGATAATGTAGATACTTCAAAACAAGAGAATCAAATTAATCTATTTAATGAAAATTCTGAAGTTAAGCCTATTTACGAAGAGGCTGTTAATCAGACAACAACAAACAGTAATACCTTAAAGAAATTTAAAGTATTGACCCGTCAAGGTAAGGAGGGAGATTTTCCGGTCGGTCCAACTGAGCCAGTGAAAAGCAGCCTACCTAATAAACCAAGCCAGCCAAAGAAAGTTCCAGAATTTAATGTTTTTCCTGATTCTATTTTTCCTATTAAACCTTTAAGTTTTAGTGACATTCTTAATAAGAAGGCAGAACAAGACTATCAGAAAGATTATCGAGCTTACGAAAAAGCACGTCAAAAAGCCCAAAAAGATTATGATAGGAAATATGATGCCTATAAAAAGAAATTGGCTCAATATGAGTCCTATAGAGATAGAGAGTACGACAAACAATCACAAATCTATTTTTCCCCTGAAGAGCAGACCAATGATATTTTACATTGGTTGGGAACAAATGGAGAGCAAGCAATTGTAATTTCTGTAGAGGACGGTGCTGGTATTAGGAAGGAAATTCATTCGTTTGCTGATATTAAGGAGTGGGTAGATAAACATGATTATGATTCCAGTATTAAGTCAGACTTTAGAGACTACAAAGGGGGCGACTAAGTATTCTTGAATGTCTATGTGGCTTCTACAAACCCATCACAAGCATTTTTCTCAGCTTTAGGCTATAATAGACAAAAAGGAATCTTGGGAGGGCCACTATGGATATCATGAGTTTTATCCCCAGTCAGCGACAGGCTATTCTGGAGCGTTTTCAGCAAGTGGAGGCCTTGGGGTTAGGCGCAGTTCGTATTGAGTTGAAGGTTGCGAATCCTGTTGGCATCATCTATGAATGCTACATTTTGGCAGGGGAGAATTATTTTTCTGATCAAGCAGTGATTTCCTTCCGCATTCTCTATGAAAAGGACTTGGAACGCATTTCTTTGGATGTCGTAGATATCCCTGATCGCTCAAGCTTGTCTAATTATCTCCAGTTAATAGAGATTTTTGAAGGCTTGCAAAATTATCTTAATCGAGAGTTTGCTAAGGTAAAAAATTCATGAACATCTGATAGTAATCGGGTGTTTCTTTTTGCGATGGAAGTTCAAAATTTCACAATCTTTTTTTCACAAGATTGTCTGAAAACTGTGCTATAATGATAACAGAATTGTGAAGTGATAAAAGTTTGTGAAAAAACGAGCAGACTTTGACACTTTGTGACTTATACTTGAAAGGAAAATTGGCTCTATCATTTTAGGGCCAGAAGGACTGTGTTCATGTCAGAAGAAAAGCAATTGTATGGTGCGGATTTAGTGGTTGATAGTTTGATCAACCATGATGTTGATTATGTCTTTGGGATTCCAGGTGCAAAAATCGATAGGGTTTTTGATACCTTGGAAGATAAGGGACCTGAATTGATTGTTGCCCGTCATGAGCAAAATGCTGCTTTTATGGCTCAAGGTGTTGGACGTATCACAGGGAAACCCGGTGTAGTATTGGTAACATCTGGTCCAGGTGTCTCAAATTTGGCTACTGGTTTGGTAACAGCGACAGATGAAGGAGATCCTGTTCTTGCTATTGGTGGTCAGGTTAAGCGTGCAGATCTTTTGAAACGTGCCCATCAATCAATGAATAACGTTGCTATGCTTGAACCGATTACCAAGTATGCTGCTGAAGTACATGATGCTAATACCCTTTCTGAAACGGTTGCTAATGCCTATCGCCATGCTAAGTCAGGGAAACCGGGTGCAAGCTTTATTTCAATTCCTCAAGACGTGACTGATGCTCTGGTCAGTGTTAAGGCTATCAAGCCTATGACGGATCCAAAACTTGGTTCAGCATCTGTTTCTGATATTAACTATCTCGCACAGGCGATAAAAAATGCCGTATTGCCAGTCTTACTTTTAGGGAACGGCGCTTCATCAGAAGCTGTAACTTACTCTATTCGCCAGATTTTGAAACATGTTAAATTACCAGTTGTTGAAACTTTCCAAGGTGCTGGTATCGTGTCACGTGACCTTGAAGAGGATACTTTCTTTGGTCGTGTAGGTCTTTTCCGTAACCAACCGGGGGACATGTTGCTTAAGAAGTCGGACTTGATTATTGCCATTGGTTATGACCCAATTGAGTATGAAGCACGTAACTGGAATGCTGAAATTTCAGCACGTATTATCGTAATTGATGTTGAACCTGCTGAGGTGGATACTTACTTCCAGCCAGAACGTGAATTGATTGGTAATGTAGAAGCAACCTTAGATTTGCTCTTGCCAGCTATTCAAGGCTACAAATTACCTGAAGGATCAGTTGAATATCTAAAAGGGTTAAAAAATACAGTCGTCGAAGATGTTAAATTTGACCGTCAGCCTGAAGAAGGTACCGTACACCCACTCGATTTAATTGAAGTTTTACAAGAACAAACGGATGATGATATGACAGTTACCGTTGACGTTGGTAGTCACTATATCTGGATGGCTCGCTATTTCAAATCTTATGAACCACGTCATTTGCTTTTCTCAAATGGGATGCAAACTTTGGGGGTTGCTCTTCCGTGGGCCATCTCTGCAGCTTTGGTTCGTCCTAAGACAAAAGTCATTTCTGTTTCTGGCGACGGTGGTTTCCTTTTCTCAGCACAAGAATTGGAGACAGCAGTTCGATTGAAATTGCCAATTGTCCATATTATCTGGAATGATGGGCATTATAATATGGTGGAATTCCAGGAAGAAATGAAGTACGGTCGTTCATCTGGGGTTGACTTTGGTCCTGTAGATTTTGTAAAATATGCTGAGAGCTTTGGAGCGAAAGGTTATCGTGCAACAAGTAAAGAGGAGTTTTCTAGCTTGCTCCAAGAAGCCTTGGCTCAAGCTGTAGATGGACCAGTCCTTATTGATGTTCCAATCGACTATAAAGATAATATTAAACTCGGCGAAACTATTTTGCCAGATGAATTTTACTAAAAAGAGGGTGTAGACATGTCTGAAGCCATAAAATTATTTCAATATAATACTTTGGGAGCCTTGATGGCTGGGCTTTATGGAGGTACTTTAACAGTTGGAGAATTGTTGGAGCATGGAGACTTGGGTCTTGGAACATTAGATTCTATTGATGGGGAGTTGATTGTTCTTGATGGTAAAGCCTATCAAGCTAAAGGCTCTGAAGGTAAAGTCGAAGTGGTAGAAGTTTCTCCAGATGAAAAAGTTCCCTATGCAGCAGTCGTACCTCACCAAGCTGAAGTTATCTTCCGTCAACGTTATGAAATGACTGATAAAGAACTTGAGGATCGTATTGAATCTTACTATGATGGGGTTAATCTCTTCCGTTCTATCAAAATTAAGGGTCATTTTAAACACATGCACGTCCGCATGATTCCTAAATCAAATGCGGATATTAAGTTTGCTGATGTTGCCACTCGCCAACCTGAGTACGAGGTAGATGATATTTCAGGTACCATCGTTGGTATTTGGACGCCAGAAATGTTTCACGGTGTGAGTGTTGCTGGTTATCACCTTCATTTTATTTCAGACGACTTGACATTCGGTGGTCACGTTATGGACTTTGTTATTGAAAATGGTATTATCGAAGTTGGTCCAGTTGACCAACTCGACCAACGTTTCCCAGTTCAAGACCGTCAGTATCTCTTTGCTAAATTCAATGTCGATGAGATGCGTGAAGATATTACCAAGGCTGAATAAAATATTTTAAAGCTATCAATCGATTATAGTTAGAACTTTCCTTGATGATTAGGAAAGTTTTTTTGTTTTTATAATTATTTCGATATCGAAATAATTGACAGATGTAACGAACAGTGATACAATGACTGTGATATTTCGATATAGAAATAAAAAGGAGACAAAATGGACAAGATGCAAGGGGGATACCAAGCTTTACAGATACGCTTGTTGAATGGGCGTATCTTTCAAAAACTCTTGAGCAAGGAACCAGATGCTCAATACAGAAGTGAACAGGGGAAAATTTTAACAGTCTTATGGCAAAAAGAGCAAGGAAGGGCAACTGCAACTGATATTGCTCTAACAACGGGACTAGCTAATAACACATTGACTAGCATGATAAAGAAGTTGGTCGAGCAAGGCTTGGTTAAGATTGAACAGAGTGACCAGGACAAGCGCAAGAAGTTTGTAGTCTTGACGGATTTAGGTTGGACGCAAAAAGAAATTGGAGATCGCGTCAGTCAGGAACTGGGAGAGATATTCTACCAAGGCTTTTCGGATAACGAAATCCAAGAATTTGAGGAGTATCAAGAGCGTATAATCTCAAATCTAAAAGCTAAAGAGAAAGAACTTTAAAAAAATAGGGAGTACCTTATGAAAGCAGTTGTTGTGAGCAGTCCAGGTGGACCAGAGGTATTAGAAGTTGTCGAACGACAAAAACCAATTTTGAAGGCCGGTTGGACCTTGGTGAAAATTCAAGGATTTGGTATCAATCACAGTGAAATTTTTACCCGTCAGGGTTTATCGCCGTCAGTTCAATTTCCTCGTGTGTTAGGAATTGAGTGTGTCGGTCTTGTGGAACAAACGACACGACCGGATTTGAAGATTGGACAGCAAATCATTTCCATTATGGGGGAGATGGGGCGAGTTTTTGATGGAGGTTATGCAGAGTATACACTTCTCCCAAATGAGCAAATTTATCCAATCAAGACAGAACTTGATTTGGAAAGCTTGATTGCCCTTCCTGAGACCTATTACACAGCTTTTGGCTCTTTTCTTAATCTCAAGATTGAGGAGAAAGATTGCGTGTTAGTTCGCGGAGCAACCAGTGGTGTAGGAATTGCTTTTGCTAAACTGCTTAAAGGAAAATTTCCTGAGATTCACTTGGTAGGAACTAGCCGAAATTTAGCCAAGGAAGACCAATTGAAGGTGGTTGGATTTGATCAGGTGATTTTGGAGAAGGATGGCGTTTTGCAAAGTGAGGAGTCTTTCACAAAAATTCTAGATCTAGTGGGACCTCGCCATATCAAAGATAGTATCCATCACTTAAGTGAAGGAGGAATTATCTGCTCTTGTGGTCAATTAGGTGGTCAGTGGACCTTGGCTGATTTTGATCCAATTGTTGAATTGGCGAAGAATGTTTATTTAACGACCTTTTATTCGGGGAATGTTTCAAATGAAATGCTCCAAGAGTTGATTGATTTTGTGGAATTGTATCAAGTGGATGTCCGGCCTGAGAAGGTTTATAAGCTAGAAGAGATACAAGAAGCGCACACCTATCTTGAAAGTAGCCAGTCCTTCGGGAAAGTAATTGTGAAAATTGAGGAATAATATGATTGAATATAAAAATGTAGTCCTGCGCTACACGGATACAGACATTTTAAAAGATGTCAATCTCCGCATTGAAAATGGAGAATTCATGGTGCTAGTGGGTCCTTCAGGGTCTGGAAAGACCACTATGCTCAAGATGATCAATCGTCTTTTGGAGCCGACAGATGGCAATATTTATATGGACGGAAAACGCATCAAGGACTATGATGAACGAGGGTTACGTCTTTCTACTGGTTATGTTTTGCAGGCCATTGCCCTCTTTCCAAATCTAACTGTCGCTGAGAATATTGCTTTAATTCCAGAGATGAAAGGGTGGACTAAAAGACAAATAGCCACTAAAACTGAAGAACTCTTGGACAAGATTGGTCTGCCTGCTGCAGAGTATGCAAATCGTAAGCCAAGTGAGTTATCTGGTGGGGAGCAACAACGGATTGGGATTGTGCGGGCCATCATTGCAGAGCCAAAGATTCTATTGATGGACGAGCCCTTTTCAGCCTTGGATGCTATTTCTCGCAAACAGCTACAGGCTCTCACCAAAGACTTGCACAAAGAATTTTGTATGACGACTATTTTCGTGACCCATGACACAGACGAAGCCTTAAAATTAGGGGACAGGATTGCAGTGTTGCAAGAAGGAGAGATTGTGCAGGTAGCGGATTCTGATACCATTCTAGCCCAACCAGCCAACGACTTTGTGGCAGATTTGTTTGGAGGTGCTCACCATGTCTAAACTACTTGCAACCTTTCAAGAGCGTTTTGGAGACTGGCTCACAGCCCTTTGCCAACACTTGCAACTGTCGTTACTGACCTTGCTCCTTGCGATTTTTCTGGCGGTCCCTCTGGCTATTTATTTAAGTACACGCAAGAGAGCCAGCAACTGGGTTTTACAGGTAGCTGGGATCTTCCAGACCATTCCTTCCATGGCCCTTTTGGGGCTCTTCATTCCCATCATGGGGATTGGGACACTTCCGGCCTTGACAGCTCTCGTCATCTATGCCATTTTCCCCATCCTTCAAAATACCATCACCGGTTTACAAGGGATTGACCCAAGCCTTGAAGAAGCGGGAATCGCCTTTGGGATGACCAAGTGGGAGCGACTCAAGAAGTTCGAGATTCCCTTGGCCATGCCCGTTATCATGTCTGGGATTCGGACAGCAGCTGTGATGATTATCGGGACGGCTACCCTAGCTGCCTTGATTGGAGCAGGGGGACTCGGTTCCTTTATCCTTCTAGGGATTGACCGCAATAATGCCAGTCTGATTTTGATTGGTGCCCTGTCTTCTGCCTTCTTAGCCATCGCCTTTAACCTTCTTCTCAAATGGATGGAAAAGGCCAAATTGCGGACCATCTTTGCGGCTTTTGCGGTAATGCTTATTGGATTAGGAGTATCTTATACGCCAAGTCTTCTTCCCAAACCGGAAAAAGAAAATCTGGTCATCGCTGGGAAGTTGGGTCCTGAACCGGAAATTCTAGCCAATATGTACAAGATTTTGATCGAAGAAAACACGGACATGACAGTGACTGTTAAACCAAATTTTGGTAAGACTACCTTCCTCTATGAAGCACTGAAAAAAGGGGATATTGCTATCTATCCAGAGTTTACAGGGACCGTGACCGAAAGTCTCCTCAAGCCGGCGCCGCAAGTCGACCATGATCCAGAAGCAGTCTACAAAGCAGCTCGAGATGGAATCAAGAAACAAGACAACCTAGCCTTGCTCAAACCCATGGCTTATCAGAATACCTATGCTGTCGCTGTGCCTAAGAAAATTGCCCAAGAGTATGGCCTCAAGACCATTTCAGATTTGAAAAAGGTGGAAGGACAACTCAAGGCGGGATTTACGCTAGAGTTTAATGATCGAGAGGATGGGAACAAGGGCTTGCAGAAAGTCTATGGTCTTAATCTACAAGTCTCCACCATGGAGCCAGCCCTTCGCTACCAGGCGATCCAGTCTGGTGAAATCCAGATAACAGATGCCTACTCAACGGATGCCGAGCTTGCTCGCTATGACCTTGTGGCCCTAGAGGATGACAAACAACTCTTCCCGCCATATCAAGGGGCTCCCCTCATGAAAGAAGCTCTTCTTAAGAAACATCCAGAATTGGAAGGCATTCTAAACAAGTTAGCTGGTAAAATCACAGCAGAGCAAATGAGCCAGATGAACTACCAAGTCGGAGTAGAAGGTAAACCGGCTGCCCAAGTCGCACATGATTTCTTGGTAAAAGAAGGTGTTATTAAGAACTAATGAAAAATTTGCACAAAAAGTAACTTTTTCAATTAACTTTTTTAGTTACTATTTGTCTGTTTTCTATCCTATTTTCAGATATAATAAAGATAACAAATTAAGGAGCCCTTCATGTCAATAAGTCAATATACCATCCCACAATTTATCGTTGATGCTTTTACAGATACTGTTTTTAAAGGAAACCCGGCTGCTGTTTGTCTTCTGGACGAATGGTTGTCGGATAATACCTTACAGAATATTGCCAAAGAAAACAATCTTTCAGAGACAGCTTTTACGGTTAAAAATGGTGACCACTATGAATTACGTTGGTTTACTCCCGGTGGGGAAATCGATTTGTGTGGTCATGCTACCTTGGCAACAGCCTTTGTTCTCTTTCGATTTATTGAAAAGGATGTTGAAAGTTTAACTTTTGCAACACAGAGTGGGGAACTTTTAGTTACCAAAAAAGGTGAGTACTTTGAGCTGAATTTTCCAGCATATTCCATGCAACAGGTTGCGGTCACAAGTGAGATGGAAGAAGCAATCGGTGTCCATCCGCTTGAAGCATGGCTTGGAAGAGATCTAGTCTGTGTCTTACCTCATGAAAATGATGTCATTAATGCAAGTCCAGATTTTGATAAAGTAAAAGCTTTAGATGGGCTCCTCCTGAATATCACTGCCAAAGGAAGCAAGTATGATACTGTGACACGAAGTTTCGCTCCAAAATTATCAGTCAAGGAAGATCCAGTCTGTGGCTCAGGACACTGTCATGTCATTCCTTTGTGGGCTAATAAGTTGGCACAAGAAGATTTTAGGGCCTACCAAGCTTCTGAGAGAAGTGGACTTCTCATTTGTCGTTTGGAGGGCAATCGGATTTATCTTGCAGGAAAGGCTGCCCTCTATAGTCGTGGAGAAATTTATGTCATGGACTAAATTTCTGTCGATTACGAAAACGTAGAAGTATTAGTGACAGTAATGAAAACAAAATCCCAGTCGAAAGATGTCTAGCTCAGCTAGGCATTTTAAATTTCACAACATTTTTTAAAGAATTTTCAGAAAAGACTTGACAATTTTGAAAATAAGCGTATGATAAGATTATGAACTTTTAAAAATAGTAATTTTACTATATTAACTCATGTCGACTACGGATGGTATGGTAAAGTGACTATATGGTTCTAATAACTATTCTATAGAGCGTTGCGTCCGAAAGTCATTCCTGACACGGCTCTTTAAAAACAAAAGGAGAAGATTATGAAAACAGAACCGATTCATCGTACCAGTATGTGGAAATTTAAGTTAAGTGCTGCCACCATGACTTTGATTCCCGCTGCCGTGGGGATTAACTATGTTGCCAAAGCCTTGGCGGAGGGGTTAAAGTTGCCCGTTTGGCTGGGGTCTTTGGGAACCTTTCTTGCCAGCATGTTGGCTGGGCCGGTTGCCGGTGCCATCAGTGGTTTCATCAACAACGTGATCTATGGGCTGACCTTATCGCCAATTTCAACCGTGTATGCGATTACCAGCATCGGAATTGGGATTGCTGTCGGAGTTTTGCACGCCAATGGGTGGTTCTCGTCAGCGCGACGAGTATTTGTTTCTGCTATTATTATTGCCTTCGTTTCAGCTGTCATTTCAACGCCACTCAACGTCATCTTTTGGGGTGGTCAGACCGGTATCGCTTGGGGTGACTCATTGTTTGCGGTAATGGTCGCCAATCATGTACCAGTGTGGCTGGCCTCATTTACCGATGAGTTTGTCTTGGATATTTTGGATAAAGTCTGCGTGGCCTACCTGGCATTCTTCATCTATCGTCAGCTGCCGAAGCGGATGGTGCACTTCTTTAGCGGTGATAAATGATGACTGATCAAACATTGATTTCTGGAGCGCCACGGGTCAAGCTCAAGTGGTACCAGGTGATCGATCCGATTACTAAGCTCTTGTTCATCTTGGACATGACGTTGTTGAGCTTTACCAGTATGAATTTATTGCTTCAGGCCGGATTAATTCTTGTCGCAACACTGCTATTGTTATTTTCCAAATTGAGTTCTACCATCTTTAAGGCGCTGGGATTCAGCCTGTTTCTGATTTGCACCATGCTGATCATCCAAGGGTTATTTTACAGTCGGAATCAAACTGTGCTGTTTTCTGTGCTTGGGGTGTCGTTCTACAAAGAAGGCCTGATTTACGCCACCACTCTGGGTTGTCGAGTATTGGTGATTATTTTGACCAGTGGCTTTTTTATGGTGACCACGAGTATTTCAGAAAACGCGGCCTATTTGGAACTGTCCGGATTGTCTTATAAAACTGTCTACGTTCTGATGTCGGTGTGTTATATTTTACCGGAAATGATGCGCAATATGCGGAAAATCCAGCAGGCTCAAAAAGTTCGCGGAACCAATCCGCAAAAAACGTTGATTCAGAAATTAAAGTCAGTCCTGCCGGTTCTAATTCCATTGGTGATTAAGACCTTGGATCAATCGATGGCGCGGTCGATTTCTCTCCAACTGAGAGGTTTTGATAATCTCAACCGGACTGTCAGAACCTCCCAGCGCGTGTATCGCCTGTCGCGGACGCTGCACATTGGTCTGACTGGATTGGCAATTTTATTGATTGGGTGGAAGATATGGACGAAGATAAACGGATTGTAATTGAAAATTTGACTACCCGTTATCCGGGTACTGAGCAACCACAACTGCGTCAGATTAACGCGGAGGTTCATACCGGCCAGGTGGTTGGGATTATCGGGAATAGCCACTCCGGCAAATCGACTTTGTGCCATGTGCTAGCAGGGGTCATTCCCAAAATTATGTCTGCTGAGATTGAGGGCGACTGGCACATGTTTGGCCAGCGAGTGTCCGACAATTGGCCCGTTTATAATGCCATGAATGGAGTTGTACTGCAAAATCCAGCTGGCCAACTAAGCGGGTTGGCAGACACGGTTGCCGATGAAATCGCCTTTGACTTGATTAATCAGGGAATGGCTGAAGGACTGATTCAAAAACGGGTTGAAGAAGTTGCCACGCAAATGGGGCTGATTGAACAGCTGAATTTGCGTCCCGAGAGCCTTTCCGGTGGTCAGAGCCAGCGGTTGGCAATTGCCACGGCGATTGCGGCTAACCCGGCTGTTTTGATTATGGATGATCCGACCAGTCAGATGGATCCCCTTGGCCGCCGACAATTTTTCCAATGGCTGGCCCAAGTCAAAGAGACGACTGTCTTCATTGTCACCAGTGAAATTGACGATTTGTGCGAAGTCGCCGACGTTGTGTGGGTGCTGCACGAGGGTCAAATGGTAGCCCAGGGCAGGCCGGGTGAGGTGTTTAATCATTTGGCAGCTGACTGGCAGATTCCAGCCCCGACAATCCAGCAACTTGCTCAAAAAATGGATTGGCACTTGGCTGATGGCCGGTATCCGGTGAATTACGCTGATCTGAAGGAGGTTCGTTATGTCCACAATTGAACTGAACAACCTGACGTTCACTTATTCGGAACGGTCCTTTAGCTTGGATGTTGAAGACAAACACTTCGCCGATCCGATGGTGGCGATTGTCGGCCAAAATGGTGCCGGCAAATCAACGCTCTTCAAATTGTTGACGGGCTTGCTGACACCACAAACCGGTGTCATTAAGATCGATGGAGAAAATTTTAATGATCTTAAACCAGTCGAAAAGTTACTGAAGGTTGGGATTACTTTTCAGAATCCTGACGATCAGCTTTTCAATTCGACCGTTCAACGAGAGGTGGAGTGGAGTGTCGCGCAGGTCATGGATGACCACGACACGATTACGAGGCGGGCTTTAGCGGCTCTAAAAAGAGTTGGCTTAGATGATAAAACAGCTGAAAGTCCATATGACCTGTCATTGTCGGAACGCAAGCTGTTGAGCGTTGCCACAGTTTTGGCAGTGGATCCGGCGATTTATTTATTTGATGAGCCGATGATGTCGCTTGATTGGGAAAGCCGGCGCAAGTTGACCGCAATTTTCCATCAGTTGGCTGATTCGGGCCACCAAGTTGTGACCATCACCCATGACATGGATTGGGTCGCCGCCGAGTTTGAGTCGGTGTATGTTATGGAACACGGGAAGTTTGGCTTCGCCGGCAGTCCACGGGAATTGTTCAGCGATCACGAACTTGTCCAGCGAGTGGGATTACTACCACCGCGGATTATGGACATAGCGGAGTCGTTGGGTGATTCACAGACATATTTATCGGTTAATGATTATTGCCAGAAAAATCGAGATGTATAGAAAAAGTCACCTCTGCGGGTTTTCCAGGTTGAAGGATTAACTTCAACTTCTGGCAAGAACTCACATGGGTGACTTTTGTGTTTAATATTGTTTCATGATCATCGGGTGCTTCCTCAGATCACTCGGTTTGATTTTACTTTGTTTCATGGTCATAATCATATACCATTTCTTCGGTTCTTTTTATATATTCCTCGAATGGTCTCCATCCCCTTAATCGTGGATGAGGCAGTCCGGAGACTTTGATAAAATTTATTCCGTCGCTTAATTGGCCTATGATCTTGTTCTATTAAATTGTTCAGATACTTCACAGTTCGATGTTCTGTTTTGGTGTATAATCCGTTTCTCTGTAACTTTCTAAATGCAGATCCTATAGAGGGTGCTTTATCTGTTAAGATGACTCTAGGTTGTCCAAATTGTTTATGGAGTCGCTTTAAGAAAGCATACGCCGCCTGAGTATCTCGTTTCTTTCGTAACCAGATATCCAATGTTAAACCGTCCGCATCAATCGCTCGATAGAGATAATGCCAACGCTCCTTAATTTTGATATAGGTTTCATCCATTTTCCACGAATAGAAGGACTGTTTATTTTTCTTTTTCCAGAGATGATAGAGGATTTTACTGTATTCTTGAACCCACCGATAAATCGTAGTGTGACAAACATTTATTCCACGGTCATAAAGCAATTCCTGAACTTCACGATAGCTCAGATTGTAACGTAGGTAATAACCAACAGCGACAATGATGACGTCTTGTTGGAATTGTTTGCCTTTAAAATGATTCATCTCTCAAGCCCTACTAACCTTTTTTCTGCTCTTTGAGAAGCTGAAGGTCGTGCCAGTAACTATCCCTTTGGTCTGATCAATTCCGTCATTTAACTTTTGCTTGCCCTTCAAAAAGGCTTCTACGGTGAGGTTTTGACAACACTCTATTTCACCATCATGCAGCCGATTGGTCTCTTGGTTTGGATTTATCAAGCCCAATTCAAAAAAGAACAGCAGGAATTTGTTGCTCGTAAATTGGATGCAGTGGGTTGGATCAAGTACCTATCAATTAGTATACTTTGGTGGTTAACCTTTGGTTTCATTTACCTTATCAACAGTCTCGTTGGTTGGTACCAATGAAGTAAGGCAGCTAAGAAAGCTTAGTACTTATGTTTATCAATTAAAAAGAGGATCCAGTAGGGTCCTCTTTTTGAGTTTATTTCTCTTATGTAGAAGCTAGTGACGATGCTTATCACATTTAGAATAAAGATAGTAATGTACGTTTACCTAAATCCTTAAAAAGACCTAGATTGGTACTCTAGGCCTTTTTGTATTGTATTATAGAAATGAGAATTACATGTTATTGGAATAGAAATAGCCAAACATATAGCAAAAAAGTAATAATCAAGTCAATCACAAAACGAATTTGGTGGTGTGATTTGTTGAAGTTTTTGTTATTTTGACCATTCAGGAGAGCGCCCCCGCAAATTGTCGAGCTAGCAAATAGCCATATATAAAATGCTAAGGTACGATTAACCATAACAAGAAGAAGGGCTGAGAGACAAGCAATGGCACCAACGATAATAAATCCGATTCCTAAGCTTTTTTTGCCTTTTAGAATAGCTGATAGTGCAGCAACAAGATGAAGCAGGACAAAAGTAAGGGCTAAGAAGACTGTGATGATGCTAAAGATGAGATAAAGTGACATAGATGTTTCCTTTCTTAGCTATAATTGACTGAGAGCTATTTTTTATGACTGATTTTATTAAGAATCATAAATGACACTACAAGATTTAAAACGATAACCAATAAGGTAAATAGAGAGTAACCATAAAGTATGATTGGAAATTCATTTTTGAGATTGCATAGAGTAAACAAACTCGTTAGAATTCCCGTCAACAATCCAGGCACATATTTTCTAATAATGATTGTCTGAATCAGATGTCCGAATACATGGAAGATATAAGCGATTATGATGGTTGCGTAAATGGTATAGTTGTTAAACTGGTAACTAAGATATAGCGACGTCATAAGGATGAGAAATTGCTCCAAGACAATAAAGTTGAAAGCAAAAGGAGTGTAATAAGATAGGATTCGATTGTTTGGATATTGGATTGATATTTTTTTGACAAAGGATGGCATCCAAACGATTTCTTCGAGTTCGTGAAGCATGAATAGGGCTGGAAATACAAAATAAAATTGCACGATGGACATTGAAGACACGCCTTTCTAGTTAGTACCCACTTTTAAAATCTCCAAATAAAACTGGATCACTTCTTGTTCCGTGTAGGACTTGCCTTTTTTCAACCACCAGCTGAGGGTTTCGATGAAATGGCTGACGACCAGGTGTTTGAGGTAGGAGTGAGGGATGGTTGGATGGGACTTGATAAGTTCGTCGGCTACCATTGGGTAGACATCGTGTTCTAGTTCTTTTTGTAGCTGACGGATAAAATAATCGTTTTTAGAGAGCAAAAGACTGGTTACATGGTCTTGATTTTTTTTGAAATGCTGAAAGATATGAGCTAGATAGTCTTGTGGTGAGAGGTGTTCAGCACGCTCAAAGAGATGGTGAAAGAGCTTTTGACAGAGTTCATCTAGCAATAGTTCCTTACTCTCGTAATGGCTGTAAAAGGTTGAGCGCCCCACATCAGCAAGGTCAATGATTTCCTGAACGGTGATGGCCTCGTAGTCTTTTTGGTTGAGTAATTGTAAAAAAGCATTATAGATGGCTTTTCGAGTCTTAGTAATACGACGATCCTGAGCGGTCATATGGACACTTTGAACAAACTGTTCAGTAACGTACACCCTAAACGGTTTGCCCCTATCCTTTCTGTTGATAGTAGTGGATAATAGATAATGAACAAGATGTTCATAAATCTATTATATCAGAGGATTTAGGATTATGAAGACAAAACATGCGGTCTGGCTGGCTTTTTTCTTGAATTTAGGCTATGCCATTGTTGAGTTTATTGCAGGAGGGATTTTTGGATCCAGCGCAGTCCTGGCTGATTCCGTCCATGATTTGGGAGATGCGATTGCTATTGGGATTTCTGCCTTTTTGGAGAGCATTTCAAATCGTGAAGAAGATAGCCACTATACCTTGGGCTACAAGCGCTTTAGCCTTTTGGGGGCCATGGTAACGGCAGTGATTCTCATGACAGGGTCCGTTTTAGTTATTTTGGAAAATATAACGAAACTCTTTCATCCACAACCTGTCAACGATGAGGGCATTCTCTGGCTTGGAATCATTGCAGTCAGCATTAATGTATTGGCAAGTCTTGTCATTCGCAAAGGGCAAACCAAGAATGAATCTATTCTTAGCCTGCATTTTCTGGAAGATACTCTGGGTTGGGTGGCTGTCATTCTAATGGCTATTGTCCTCCGATTTACCGACTGGTATATTCTGGATCCGCTCTTATCTCTTGCTATTTCCTTCTTTATTCTGTCAAAAGCCATTCCACGTTTTTGGAGTACGCTCAGGATTTTCCTAGATGCCGTGCCAGAAGGAGTGGATATCCAGCAGGTTAAGAGTGATTTGGAGCAGTTGGACTATGTGGCTAGTATCAATCAGCTTAATCTTTGGACCATGGATGGCCTGGAAAAAAACGCCATCGTCCATGTTTGTCTAGAGCATGTCAACCACATGGAGAATTGTAAAGAAGCGATTCGTACCTTGCTCAAAGATTGTGGTTTTCAAAACGTTACCATTGAGGTTGATGAAGACCTAGCCACCCACCGAGCCCATAAACGTAATATTGAGGAGTTGGAAGTGGGTCAAAATCAAGGAAATGGTCATCATCATTAAGAAACGTTATTTAAACTCTTAGAGTTTGTCTCTAGGAGTTTTTTTGATACTAAGTTAACTAAAGTAAGCCTTTTCATGATAAAATAGAACTAACGTGGAACAAGGAGTAATTATGAGTAAAAGAGCTGTATTGATGATGACTTTTGGGTCCCCAGAAGAGATTACCTATGAAGGAGTAGCAGAATTTTTCACAAATATACGACGTGGAGTTCGTCCCGAACCACATGAAATTCAGACCTTATATGACCATTACCTACGAATCGGTGGAACGCCGCTCCAAAGGATAACAAAAAAAGAAGTTGACTTGGTTGCTTCCGCTCTTGGAGAACAAGTGTCGGTTAACTTTGCAAATAAATTTTCCCGACCTTTCATCATTGATGCGATTAAAGAGATGGAGAATGACGGAATTGAAGAGTGTTTGTGTTTGATTCTAGAGCCCCATTATTCATACTATTCAGTCATGGGCTATGAAAAATTTTTAGAAAGTGATCAAATTAAGTTCCAAATTATCAAGGACTGGTACCGCGAACCTTCTCTACTTCACTATTGGGCTGATGAAATCCGAAAGATTTTAGATCAGATTGGAGACGATAGCTATAAGGTGATTTTTTCAGCCCACAGTGTCCCAGTTTTGGCACTAGATTTTGGTGACCCCTATATCGACCAGATTTATGACAATAGCCGATTGATTGCGGAGAATTTAGGACTTAGGGAAGAGCAGTACACCAATACTTGGCAGAGTGAGAGTGATATAGGTATTCCTTGGATTAAGCCTGATGTTTTAGAATATCTGCGAGATGAGAGTGACCACCCTGACCACTATATTTTTGTTCCTATTGCTTTTATTAGTGAGCATATTGAGGTTCTTTTTGACAATGATGTGGAATGTAAAGAGCTTTGCCAAGAGCTAGGTGTAGCCTATCACAGACCTCCTATGCCAAATAGCGATCCTCGTTTAATCAAGGCACTTCTTTCGACAATTCAGTCTCATATAGACGGTGACTATAGTGACTATCAACCTCAGCTGGAGACCTTTGATGAGTTGGAAGCTCCATCAAGTACAAGTCAGATTTTGGAAGAAGAGAATGATATCCAAATGCCAGATTTTGTGAAGAAGTTAATTGCCAAGAAAGGCCGAGAAAATGTAAAAATGCCTTATCTTGTCAAGAAAATGCTAGAAAAGAAGTATGGGAAAAAATATGATTAATTGCTCTTGTTTGAAAATAATTTGGAATGCTTGATTTGAGCCAGAGCTTAATTAAAAGTGTATACTAACAGTAACTAAAGAAAAAGAGGTAAACATATGAAATCTGCAGTTTACACTAAAGCTGGTCAGGTTGGTCTGGCAGAAATTGACCGCCCACAAATTGAGGCTCAGGATGATGCCATTATTCGCATTGTCCGTACCTGCGTTTGTGGATCTGACCTCTGGAGTTACCGTAATCCCGAAATCGAAGAAGGGCATAGTAATAGTGGTCATGAGGCTATCGGAATCGTCGAAGAAGTTGGTGAGGCTGTCACTACTGTAAAACCAGGTGACTTTGTCATCGCGCCTTTCACTCATGGTTGTGGAGAGTGTGATGCCTGTCGTGCTGGCTACGATGGGACGTGTGACCGCCATATTGGCACCAACTGGTCAGGTGGTGTTCAGGCTGCGTATATCCGTTTCCACTTTGCCAATTGGGCACTTGTGAAAATTCCAGGTCAACCATCAGATTACAGCGAAGGCATGCTTAAGTCACTTTTGACACTTGCTGATGTCATGCCGACCGGTTACCATGCAGCGCGTGTGGCTAATGTGCAAAAGGGTGATAAGGTGGTCGTTATCGGGGATGGTGCTGTTGGTCAATGTGCCGTGATTGCAGCTAAGATGCGTGGAGCTTCTCAAATTGTCCTTATGAGTCGCCACGAAGACCGTCAACAAATGGCCTTGGAGTCAGGCGCGACAGCAGTTGTGGCTGAGCGTGGTGAAGAAGGGATTGCCAAGGTCCGTGAAATCCTCGGGGGAGGAGCAGATGCAGCTCTCGAATGTGTTGGTACAGAAGGAGCTGTCGACCAAGCTCTCGGTGTTCTCCATAATGGCGGGCGTTTAGGTTTTGTCGGCGTTCCTCATTACAATAACCGTGCCCTTGGTTCGACCTTCGCCCAAAATATTTCAGTGGCAGGTGGAGCAGCCTCAGTTACTACCTACAACAAACAACTCTTGCTCAAGGCTGTATTGGATGGAGATATCAATCCAGGCCGAGTTTTTACGACAAGTTATAAATTGGAAGATATTAATCAAGCCTATAAAGATATGGATGAACGCAAGTCTATTAAATCTATGATTGTGATTGACTAATGAGAAAAATTCTAGTAGATGATTTCTGCTGTTATACTTGATAAAATAGTATTTGTCTAAAAACCTTTGATCTATGAAGGAGGGTGCCATGGTAAAAAAAATATCTGTTGAAGAAGTTGCAAGAAGGCGGACCTTGTTGTTTGGACTTCTTGCCGTCATTTTTGGAATTCTCATTTTTCGAAACGGTGTTAGCTTCACTAAGTTTTCCTTGGATCTATTAGCTGTTTATTTTTTAGTAGATGGACTAGGAAGCTTTCTTCTGCGCTTTATATTGCGTCGCAAGTCTATTTCCTATAGCCATTCCATTTGGTTTATTTTTCTTTCGGTTAGTTTGAGTTGGTTGAATCGATTGACCAATTTACCCGTTTCTTTGGTTGTAATTTGTTTAGGAGCTTACCAGTTGGGAACAGCTCTGGTCTATGCCATTACATTTTGGCTTTACAAGGCCAATCGTGTAAAAGGAGGCTGGATCTATTTATGGGATGCTCTTTTGAACGGGGGGATTGGTCTAGCAAGCGTCTTGGAACCTGGTTCAGATGGGCGCTTTCAATTTATCATCTTGGGGGCTTATCTGGTCTTGTTGGGGATTTCTAATATTCGAGATGGTATTTTATTTGACAAAGACCAACAAGGCCAAGAGTTAAAACGTCGCTTTCGTATTAGCCTACCGGTTATCTTTGCAGCCTTTATCCCTGCTAAGGAGTTAAAACGGTTTAACCAGTTTCTTCAAAAAGGGAGCTCGGCGGGACACACAGGCCCTTATCGATTGGTGAAAAAAGAAGAAGAGGCAAGGGAATTAGAAATTTTGGTTCATACTTCTGACAGCAACTTATTTGGAGCGATTGGGCATGTAGATATTTGTTATCAGGGGAAGGTCATTTCTTACGGAAGTTACGATCCCTTTTCAGAGCGTCTATTTGGGACGATTGGGGATGGCGTACTGTTTAAAGTGGATAAGGAACCATACATCGAACTATGTAAAAAAGAGAGTCAAAAGACGCTGTTTGGCTACAGCCTATCCCTTACCGAAGAAGAGAATCAGGCAGTAGAGAAGCGTCTAGCTGAAATTGATCAGTTGTTAGAACCTTGGGATCCACCTAGTAGGTTACTGGAAGACGGTCAGCCGACCTACGCTTACAAATTGAAATATGATTTAGGGGCTGAGCTATATAAATTTACTTCTTCGCGTTTTAAATCTTACTTTGTTCTGTCTACGAATTGCTGCCTGTTAGCAGATTCCATTGTGGGACAGGCGGGAACGGCTGTATTAGATGTGCGTGGAGTGATTGCACCAGGGACCTATCAGGATTACTTAGAATACGAATTTGAAGCTCCAAACGGGCGGGTCCATACACGAACAGTATATTAAGTAAAGAAAGACAGATTCAAAATTTTGAGAAATCTGTCTTTTCTGCACAAGATTTCTTGTAAAAAAAAAGAAAATCTTTTAAAATCTCTCAATACCTTGATACAATTGTGATTGAGTATGGTGCATAATGACTGTTACTCTATACATTAAAAAACAATAGCCACCTTTCGAACACAAAATCAGACTTGTTGAGTTCAAATTTTCCAAAATATTCTCATTGTACTGTAGAATGTTTTACACAAAAATCGTACATCACCATAAAATTACGCTTTCATTTTACCACCTTTGTCTTATCCTTTATATGTAATGAGGTAGTCATACATTGTATGTTGGTGATTTTTTATCTCTTGAATATACAATATAAGTGCAATAAAAAACTCATAGCGTTTCATTGGTGTAAACTGTAAGTAACCACACAAACAGAATCCGAGGAAAAACTATGAGCTACTTCTATCTTAACATAACCGACCGATTAGGGATTTAGTTTGATAAGCGATGGTGAGGGAATTAAAAAACTCAACAGGAGATTGTCCCTGTTGACCAGCGACAAAAAGAGCATGCTTGTATGGTTATGCTCTTTTTTAATATCAATTATTATTCAAAATATCCCAGAGTTCTTGGACAGTATCAGCTACAAAATCAGGATTTTCTGCCAAGAGGGTTTCGTTTGTCCCAAATCCCCAGGTAACAGCCAAGGTCTTGATACCAACTGTTTTTCCGCCAATCATGTCATACTTGGTGTCGCCAACAATGACAGACTGGTCCTTATTCGCATTATTTTCAGCAATAGCACGCTGCAAGACGTCAGCCTTGTGGAAAGCAGCAGGTGTGGCCCCATAGATGCCGTCAAAAAACTCAGTGATGCCAAGGTACTCGCACATTTCTAGAGCAGTAGGCTCATTTTTGGAAGTCGTGATATAGATTTTCTTATTTGGATTCTGCTTCAGTTCCCGAAGAACATCTTTTATACCATCGTAGAGATGGGCTTCAAATTGTCCTTTAGTCTCATAATAGTCACGATAAAGTTGAACAGCTTGTTCAGCACCTTCCTCGCTAATTTCTTCTTTAAAGGTAACTTCTAGAGGTGGTCCCATAAAGGTGCGAATTTTTTTATCACTAGGAACAGGAAGGCCTAGTCTTTCAAAGGTTTGAACAAAACCATTGTGGATGCCCTCGGAACTATCAACAAGAGTACCATCAAGGTCGAAGAAAATGTGTGTAAATTTCATATGATTCTCCAATACAATGTTGTTTGTTTATTATATCATGATAGAATGTCATAGTAAGTTTTGAGCTAATCGTCATTCCAAGCTGGACATGACTTTTTTACGTGTAATCGTACGTTCTTGCTTATTTCCAAGTGCCTTGATACGAGCTTCAAGAAGAATAGGACGTCCTTGTGCACTTCGTGTATAAATCAGATCATACTTACCAACGCTCTTTTGAATACGTTCAAGAAAGGCGGTTGCATCATCCTTTCGTCTTTCAAACATACTTGGCACAGCAAAATATTCAGTTTGATCTACAACCTTACGACTAGCTTTTAAGATATAACGTTGATTTTCAATAGGAGCGAAAAATTCAGTAATAGCTTGAGCAAAGATTTCTTTCTCCTTCATCGAAGCACCCTTGAGATAAATGGCGTTATATAAGGCTTGTTTACTATCTCTGACAACTCTAGGGGCAGATTCTTTAGTTTCAATCTGACCCGCATCTAGCAGTGCTTGATGAATAGCTTCTCCGAATACTTCCAAACGTTTATAGGGGCTTTTGTAGATGGCATATCTTCCCCAAACAATAGCTAGTGCAATAACGGCTAGCAAAAGAATTGTAAGATTAAAGTTTGACAGTGAACCACCAATCACATATTTGCTAGCATCATAGATATTAAAGCTGACGACTAATGCTTGAAAGAGTAGGAGAGCTTTCTTCCAATCATTAAGGTATGCCAAAGGTAGAAATTGTTTGTCGACTTCGACCTCATTAGCAACTTCCATTTCTTCGTTAAGCGGTAGAGCTTCTTGCCACCGGTCTTTAAGCTCCTGACGTTTTTGAGATAGTGTAATGGCATTTTGATTAAGTTTTTCTAGACCCTTTTGGCTAAAAGTTAATTGATTGAGGTCAAGGCGATCAATGCCTGATTCAATAGTGGGCTCTTGATAATGGAGACCAAGAAACTGTGTCATACGCCTATCTAACAAGTCTAGGTCAGGACTAAGTCCATATAACCGCAGCTCTAATGTCTCATCGTATTTTTCTTCGTCATCTTGAAATTCAAACCATCTCCTAGGTGATAAATTAATAGAAACCAAATGCCAGATATTACTTGTTTTATTAGGATTGTCAGGCCAAACACGGATGGCACGACCTCGCATCTGATTGCTTAGCATGAAACTTCCAACAAAACTAGCTAAAATAAGGGAGTTAACACAAGGTGCATCCCAACCTTCGCCCAATAAAGACTTTGTCCCAATAATCACTTTGATATATCCATCTTGGAAAAGCTGAGTAAGAGCTGTAACCAAATCATGATAGGAACCAGAAATACTGACCTTAAGATAGTCCTCTTGGCTCAACTGTCCAATAACATCATAGGATAAACGAGAATTAGGAATGAGTCGCTCTAGATGTTCTTTAGCTGAAGTTGGAATAATCACTAAACTTCCTGTCAATACAGCCACAGGTACTGTCCAAGACTGTTCAATCATTTCTCTTCGAATAGATTCAAAGTAAGAGAGGACACCTAGTTGGGTAAATTGAGCATTTTTATCACCTAAATGAACTTGAAAATCCTTACGTATAAAGTCTGTCAAAACAAGTTGACGAAGATTACTTCCTAGAGCCTGGTATTCTGCCTTAAAAATATCTCTAACAGCATTGAGTTTTCCCAATGATTGATTGAGCAAGACATCTTGCTTCTTATTCCGGATAAGTTTAACTTGATTTCTTTCGATAAGACCGTTTGCTTTCAAGTCACTTTTCAATTGGTTTAAGGCCTCCTCAGTAAATCCAAACCAATTTGGAACCTGAAAAATAATGCCATTAAGCAAGGTTTCAAACCACTCAAGCGTAAAAGTTGGCAAGGCTTTTGCAGCGAGAAGTTCTTGAAAACGTTGAGGAAAAGGTAATTCTTTAGACCGTAAAAAAATCAGAATAGCAGAAAGATATTTAGGATTAGCCAATAGCTCATCATCGCTAATTTGGTTACTTAGTGCCGGACTAGACTGAATGGTGTTTGAGAAGTTTATATCTGTAGACAGTTTAGTTAGAAAGTTAAGTTTCTGCTTTTCAAACTGATCTAATTGTGTTCGTTCTTCCATAGTTGGAAAGGCGAAGTAGACATAGTCCTGGTGAGGACAGAGCGTCCCTTCCTTAACCAGTTCAGGCACTGTAATTTCTTCATCAATCTCACCACACATGCTGATGTAACGCTCCCAAAGAGCAGGTTCTCCTTCGTATGGAGGGGTCGCTGTCAAGGAAATCATCTTAATTTTAGGAAAGGATTTACGAAAAATCTCTAAACTCTTCCACCATTCATTTCTTAAATGATGGCACTCATCCAAACAAAGAGTCCCTAAATCTTTATCCTCAAATGTTTTTCGGATATCGAAATCTTGAAAATTAAAATGCTCTTGTTGAGCTGTATCATCTGTGTCTTCGATAAGACCATCACCAACAACTTGGTTCATGGAACTATGTAATGCCTGATAAGTCGCAACCGTAATCATTTTAGGCCTCTTTAAGTCTTGTGAAATGAGTTGTTCTGCTTGGTTAGCATCACTTAAAAAAGCTTGTTTGATCCGGTCCACCCATTGTTGGCGGATAGTAACTGTCGGAACTAGAATTAAAGTTGGATTACCAAAACGCCGTATGAATTCAATTCCTAAGGTCGTTTTTCCAGAGCCAGGAGCAGCGACCAAGTGAATCTTTCCATCACCCATAAAACTTTCTGATTTATCAAGAATACGTTGTTGATACTGTCGCCATTGTCCTTTAAATGAAAGCTGATCTAACATAATTTCCCTCCAATGTTACCTATCATTATAACACAGTTCAGATAACTAAAAGGTTGTTATTAGGGCTTAAGCATCCTAATCTAGGATTGTTTGAAGTATCAAAACAATATAATCAAAAATATAGGCTTGAACGAATCAGTAAGTGATTGACATTAAAGAAGTTTTAAGATAACTTTAAAGTAACGATTTAATCCGATCTTATCGAGGAGTTGCCATGAAAAAAATAAATCTTCTTTATTTATTAGCTATTCTGGCCATTATTTCTGGTCTTTTACTGTATTACTTGCCAGACATGACGTCTGGACATAATGCAGAGTCAAATAAAACAAGTCAGACTTTTAAGGAGAAAACGATTGTCCATGATTTTGGTACGACAGAGTTGAAAAAAGCTCCAAAACGTATCGTTATCCTCGACAACCTCTATGGCGAAATCTTAGATCCTCTGGATATTACTCCAGTAGGAGCGACAACTGGTCAAGCTGATAGTCAAGAACTTTCAACCCTCTTTAAGAAACAATACAAGGATGCCAAAGTGGTTTCAGTTGGTTGGCAGGGTAATCCAGATTTGGATAAGATTGCTGAGTTAAAACCTGATTTAATCCTTATGACAGGCGAGCAGGAAGACCTCTACGAGGAGCTGTCTGAGATTGCACCGACTGTTGGCTACCAAATCAACACCGATGAAAATTGGGACTATCATGAAACCTCTCTCAAGGTGGCAGAAATCTTTGATAAACGTGATGAGATGAAGAAGGACCTCGATAGATTGGATGCTAGGGAGGCCGTTTTCGCAGAGAATGTCAAAGCTAAGTTTGGCAATCAAAAACTCATGTATCTGCGCGTGACTGACAATGACATCCGTTATTATGCTTACGGGCATTTTGGTTATCTGTATGATACTTATCATTTCAATCGTGCTGAAACCTTCAATCCAGATGATATGTTCCAAGTTATCGATCCAGATAAACTAAAAGACATTAATCCGGACCTCCTGATTGTTCAAGCAGATTCTCAAGAGCTCCTAGAAAACAAACTTAAAAATAACCCTGTCTGGAGTAGCTTAAAGGCAGTTCAAAATAACAAGGTAATTTATGCTGATTACTCAACCTACATGCTGGGCTTTGGGATTGTCTCCCAAGAGGCCATAATGAAACAGATCTCTGATGAATGGGGATTAAATTAAACTAAAAACGACCGTGATGGTCGTTTTTTCTATGTTCAAAAGTAGTCTAACTGATAAACAAGCGTCGAATATGTTTCCTCAAGGCAAAATAGAGCTGAATGGTCATGGGAATCCAAATCAAGGGCTCGCATAGGATAACACCAAGGTAGCCCATAGAAGGAATAACCAAAAGAACAAAGAGAATTTTTCCAAAAAGCTCAATGAAACTAGAGGTTAAAGGTGTGAGTTTTTTACCTAGGCCTTGGAGACTATTTCTAAAAATGAAAAGCATTCCTAAAATAGGATAAAAGAGAGAACTGATACGGAGGTAGCGACTGGCGTTGTCAATAATCACAGCATTATCAGAACCAGAGATAAAACCAGCCAAAAAGGGAGTTGCTATATAGAGAAGGACACAAGCAATGACAGACCAAGTGATAGAAACAAGACAAGATTGTTTTAAACCAGCCACTATGCGTTTAAACTGTTTTGCCCCGAAGTTTTGTGAGGTGAAGGTGGTCACCCCAGCAGCAAGTGAAGTCAAAGGGAGAACAGCAAAGGACATAATCCGTCTTGCCGCCACTTGAGCGCTAATGATGAGAGGACCAAAGCCGTTAATGGCATACTGTAAGGTTACAGTCCCAATAGAAACAATGGAATTCATGAGTCCCATGGCCATGCCTTGTCCAAAAAGGTCCAAATAGAGACTTGAATCAAGAACAAAATTTGACTTACTTGGTAGAAGGAAGGTCACTTTTTTCTTAATATAGTAAAGACAGAGAATTGCCGAAAGTCCTTGAGAAATAATCGTTGCCAAGCCTGCTGATTGAACCCCAAGATGGAGTTGTGTAATAAAGAAAAGGTCTAAAATGATATTGACCAGAGCTGAAAAAATCAGAAAATAGAGGGCTGTCAGACTATCACCAACTGCTCTGAGGAGACCAGCACACAGATTATAACCCAAAGTTACCCCAACACAGGAGACAATCATAGAAATATACTGGTAGGACTGCCCAATGATAGAAGCAGGTGTCCCTAAAAATCGTAGCAAAGGATAGAGCCCGAAATGTCCTAGAATCATAACCAAGGCACTTAAGCCCAGACCGATGACAACTGTGGCCGCCACAGACTGACGTAGTTTCCTATAGTCTTGTGCACCATAGTAACGTGCGATAACAACTCCCATACCATTTCCAACACCTAAGGCAAATCCGATAACCAAATCAAAAATAGCAGAAGAAGCTCCTACAGCAGCCAAAGCATCTGGACCTAGAAAGCGTCCCACAATCATGACATCCGCAGTATTGTAGAGTTGCTGGAAAATATTGGATATCAGAATTGGTAGGGCAAAGATTAAAAGAGACCGCAAAATAGGGCCTCGTAAAAGATCAACTGACGAATTTTTCATAGAACTATTATAACAAGATTGTAATTGTGAAACAATGACAAAAAGCCATCCTAGGATGACTTTCGCCTATTTTTTAGATAGCGGCTAAGTATTTGAGTCATATGGTTGTAGCCCGCCGCAATCATTGGAATCTGTAAGTAGATATAAGGTAAAGTGTACTGACTCTTAGTCTCAGATATGAGGTGAAAGAGGATGCCACCAAAGAAATAGAGAAAGGCATAAAGTCCCAACGTTGCCCCGTCTCCCATTCGTTTATAAGTGAAAGCGTAGTAGAACACACCACCAAGATATAGGACTAGGAGATAGCCTTGCATATAGGTTACGAAAAAGAGATGCAAGGTCCCATCGTGATAGATAGAAGTCGCAAACCTATTCCACAAAGGCTGAAACTTGTCTTTACTTGGGCCATTCCAGATGGACTGGAAGCTTCCCTCTGTCCAAGAACTGATAAACTTGGTACTGAAGAACCAACTGGCCTCATCGGGATGTGCTAGAAGATATTGAACACGCTTATCAAAAAGGTGATTGGCACTTTTTTCAATCTTTTCGATATTCCCCTTTTTCTTGGCGTAAATGTCACGGACATAACCGGTATACCATCCTGGCATGCGTTTAGAATCAGGCTTGTCCTGTAAGCCCATAGCCAGCCAAGCAATCTGAGGCGTTCCAGGAATTTTTTGATGGGTGGTAATCTCGTAGTAACTGGTCGTCGCCTTATGCAAACTCATAGGAAAGGCAAAGAAAGCTAAGACTAAAAGCAAATAGCGGTAACGTTTCTCTCTCAGAGTCAATAGTATCAAAATACCAGATAGAGCAATGATGAGAATGATGTTATTGCTCCTTACCCAGTATGCCAAAGATAGCATGGCCACCGAAAGAATCGCATTCCTAGCCTTACCACGTCTTAAGTAACGTAGAAAGAAGAGAATAGCAAAATTAGAAAAGAACAAGCCATACATAAGCCCATAGGCAAACATGATGTTAAAGACTAAGGGCAAGAAACCGAAACTCATGATGACAGCCAAACGACTAACTAAAGGCCTCGTAAACAGTTCATCCGTGATTTTCCAAGTAGCATAGTTCATACCAATGACCATGCCAAGATTCAATACATAGAAAACTGAGATAACTGGTAAAGGAATTAGATAGAGAACCAAGCGTTCAAAACTAAGCAAACCCAACTGATGCGGATAGCGGTAGAAGTAGGCTCCTGGTTTTATTAAGGAGAAGTTGCCAGCATTGAACTGGACTGCTCCTTTAAAGACAGTACCTGCATCGTCTCGACCAGCAAAACTAGTCAGAAAAATCAAAAGTAGGCCAAAACTCACAAAGCAAACTGAAAAAAAGATGAAAATCTGCTTTGTTGTCAGTTCCTTTAAGATCTTGGGCCAGAGAAGGGTCAAAAGCAGAATGGCCCCACCTGAAACATAAACATACCAAGGAACGCTACTAATCTCTGCCCACTCAAAGTATCCCGTCATCATGGTCGTGCGAATGAACAAAGCAGTCACAAATAATAGCCCAAAGACTAAGAGCCCCACATAGCGCCCTAACCATTCTAAAAAAGAACTCGTATATGACATAAGAGCCTTCATGCTGAAAGTCTCCTTTAATATAGGTAATTACCCTTATAGTTTAGCACAGTCGTCGGAAAAATGTAATGAAAACCAGAAGAAAATCCCATTCATCAACGAAAGAAATTGCTCTAATGAAGACATAGAAAAACTCTCTCGTTTCTAAAACAAGAGAGTTTGATTTTATAAAGCAGATTACTTCATCCGCATACTATCAATTTTTTCTTCAGTCGGTGTGACACGTAAGGTCTTTTGTCCCGTATAAGTTACAAATCCAGGTTTACCGGCTGTTGGTTTGTTGAGTTTCTTAACATCAATCATATCGACTTGAACCAAGTTTGACAGACGGGCCTTAGAGTAGTAGGCTGCCAATTCAGCCGCATCAGTCTTGACCTCATCAGTTGGGTTAAGATTGTCCTTGATAACCACGTGACTCCCTGGAATATCCTTGGCGTGGAACCAGAGCTCACCTTTTTTAGCCATCTTGAAGGTCAACTCCTCATTTTGCAGGTTGTTACGACCAACCATGATAATGGTCTTACCATCAGAAGCCAGATACTGTTCAGGTTTCTTACGTTTGTGGCGCTTGTCAGTTGAACGACGCTTCATAAAGCCAGCCTGAACAAGCTCCTCACGAATATCCTCGATTTCATCCATGTTGGCTTGAGAAAGACTGAATTCAACACTCTCCAAATAATCAATAGTCTGCTTGGTTACCTCAATCAAACCAGTCAAGTGCTTAACAGCCTCCTTGAGCTTCTGGTATTTCTTGAAGTAACGCTGAGCATTTTGGTTAGGTGTTAGAGCTACATTTAGTGGAATTGTAATCTTTTCACCAGTGTAGTAGTTGTCTAGCTCGACACTGTCCTTGTCGTTTGGCACCATGCTGAGGTAGGTGGTCAAAAGTTCACCTTTTTGACGGAACTCCTCGGCATTTTCAGTCGCCGCAAGCTCTTTTTCCTGTTTGACAAGTTTCTTCTTGTTTTTTTCCAGCTCATTTTGCACACGATGGATCAAATCACTCGCCTGTTGAGCCACACGGTCACGCGCCGCCTTGTCCAAGTAGTAGTAGTCCAATAGGGCTGACAAGGTTTCAAACTCAGGTTGGTCCTGACTATCAGAGAATCTTACAGCTGAAAATGCCTTAGCCGTTAAGTTTGGCTCTACTTCACGATTGAAGAAGGCACGGAAATTCTTGAGCTTATCAGTCTCAAGTAAAGCTGATAATTCATTGGCCGTGTCACGCCCCAAACCTTGGAAAAGTTTTTGAAGGTTTCTAGCTGACAAATCCTCGGTTTGTAGGATTTCAAAGAGTTTTTCGTCTGGGATGTCGAAAGGATTCTTGGCGTCTGTCTTAGGAGGAGCAATATAGGTAGATCCAGGCAGAATAGTACGGTAACTATTTTGTGAGAAACCAACATGCTTGATAGACTCAATGATTTTGCTCTCGTTTTTGTCAATCAGGATAATGTTGGAGTGTTTCCCCATGATTTCCATAACAAGAGTAACCTTAACGCTATCACCGATTTCATTTTTATTAGAGACGGAAATCTCAAGGACACGGTCGTTTTCCAGTTGCTGGATATCCTCGATAACCGCTCCCTGAAGGTATTTCCGCATAATCATGGTATAGGTGTTTGGATTCTGCGGATTTGGCAAGTCAGCCTTGGTCGTCTGAATACGCCCAAAGACAGGATGAGCCGAAAGCAGAAGCTTGTAATTCTGACGATTGTTACGAATGGTCAGGACTAACTCACGCTCAAAGGGCTGATTAACCTTCTGGATACGCCCGTAAAGCACTTGCTCACGCAACTCAGTCGTCATATGATGAAGAAAAAAGCCGTCAAAAGACATGATGTACTTCCTTTCTTGTTATTGATAATAATTGTTTTATTTTAAAAATAAAATTTTCTGTGAGACTTTCCTTAGGTGTTGGCGGACGTCAGCGAACTTTTACAAAGTTCCATGACTAATTTTTGAGCCTACCTAACGTCTCAAAAATTCCGAGCGCCTGAAACCTTTTAGTTTCAGGCGCTTTTAACACGGCGGAAAGTCTCGGTTAATTGCTCGCTCTGCTCGCAAAAAAAAGATATTTCAAAAACTTGCAGAGTTTATGGGCTTTGTTAGTTTTTTTAAATAATTGCATACGTTATAAACGTAAATATTGCCTAACTATTATAGCACAAAGAGAGTAAAAATGCTTTGGATGGGTAGTCGGAATTGAGTTTGTTATTATTATGGACCATTCTTTATTACAAAAATTGTTCCGCTAAAATAGTTAAAAAGTTATGTCTTTTATTTCCATGAATACCTTTGAATTTATATCTGACTTGTGGTATCATTTAATATGCTGAAAATTAAAGGAGCATTAAATGAACGATATTAAAAAGATATGCAATGCGACTAATTTGAAATACCTGGCTGTTGCACTTATGTTTTTGGACCAAATCTATCAGATGTTCGGGAGTATGGGGGCACCTATATGGTTGACGATGTTGGGACGTCTGTCTTTCCCAATTTTCCTCTTTCTTGCTGCTGATAGTTTTCACTACACTCATGATCGTATGGCTTTTCTCAGGCGTCTGCTTTACATGAGTTGGTTTATGATCATTGGCAACGCCATCATTGGTAGTATTTTTCATAATGGTGGTATCGGTTTAACCAACAATGCCTTTTCAACCTTCTTTATCACTGGGATTTTTATTTGCTCTTGGGATTTGTTGGCTAAGGGGCTTCGCGATAAATCGAACAAGGAGTTGATTCAAGGGATTGGTGTCTTTCTCTTGCCGATTCTTTCGTCTATTCCAGTTGTGATTCTTGCAGGCATATTTGAAACGCCACATGCAAACCCAATCGTTGTGCAGATTGTTGCCTTTATCTTGTCATTTGTGCCAAGTATTATCATGGTTGAGGGTGGCTTTGTGATGGTTATCCTTGGTTTGCTATTCTATATTTTCCGTACCAATCGCATGGCTCAAATCATTGTTTTAGTTGTTATTTCAGTGATTGCCCATCTCTTTGATCCGACGGGTGTGCAGTGGATGATGGTCTTTGCTGCGATTCCTATGTATTTTTATAATGGTGAGCGTGGTAGTGGTAACAAGAATTTCTTCTATACTTTCTACCCAGCCCATATTTATCTCTTGTGGATCCTAGCAAGTTTGCTTAGATAAGATGACAAAGACAGTCCTTGTGCTGTCTTTTTTTCGTGCTCAAGAGCCATTTTTATGGTTTGTTTCCTGCTTCTAAAACTGCTATAATTTAAGGCGTAATAGAATCTTGTGATAAGCAAATTGGAGGTATATCATGACAAAAGTAGCAGTAGTATTTGCGGAAGGATTTGAAGAAATCGAAGCCTTGAGCCCAGTGGATGTTTTCCGCCGAGCAGGGTTTGACTGTAACATGCTTGGACTTGAAAGTGCATCAGTAACTGGCTCACATGGGATTCAAGTTGCTATGGATGGTGTATTTGATGGTAATTTTGCGGATTATGACTTGGTGGTCCTTCCTGGAGGTATGCCTGGCTCAACTAATCTACGCGACAACGAAACTTTGATTGCCTCTCTTCAAGAGGCTGCAAAAGCTGGAAAATATGTTGCTGCCATTTGTGCGGCACCAATTGTTCTCGAACGTGCTGGTCTTCTTGAAGGCCGCAAATTCACATGTTTCCCAGGTGTTGAGGAACAAATTGCATCTGGCGAGCATCAAACTGACTTGGTGGTTGTTGATGGCAATATTGTCACTAGCCGTGGTGCCGGAACTGCATTAGCCTTTGCTTACGCCTTGGTTGATTTGTTGGGTGGCGATGGTCAGCAGTTGGCTCATACTATGGTTTACGACAGATTGTTTAAATAATCTTATTTAAGACTCTTGTTCAAGAATTCTAACACCTATTGTTAAGAATGTTGACAATTTATGTTACTCTATGAGATGATTGAGAACGTATCAAACAGAGGACCTAGTTATAGGCTGGAGAGACCTCAGCTTAATGTTATAAGCTTTGGTTTTTTCTTTTCTCCTTTGACATCCGTTATGAAAACGATTATAATAATGATAAAATAACCTTTAAATGAGTCCAGAGAGGCTTGAAAGGTCGGACAGGTGAAAAAACAGGGTTCTCCTGTGATTTTTTGTGCGACCTTGCCATGTGGCGAGTTTTTTTTGATGACATTTTGCAGTTTAGAAAGGGTTGTCATGATATTAGTTGAAGATTTAACCATTGTGAGTCAGCGTGAGATTGCACCTCGTATTTTCGAGATGGTGCTTAAGGGAGAGATGGTTGCGGATATGAAGGTTGGTCAGTTCGTTCATCTCAAGGTACCAGACCCAAGTAAGCTCCTTCGTCGTCCGATTTCCATTTCAGAGATTGACTATGACAAGAATGAGGCAACCATTGTTTATCGTGTGGAGCGTGAGGGTACAGCTATTCTATCTAAGATGGTAGCTGGTCAAACCATTGATACCATGGGCCCTCAAGGAAATGGTTTTGATATTTCTGTTATTGAGGCAGGGCAGAAAGCCCTCCTTGTTGGTGGTGGTATTGGTGTACCGCCTTTGGTTGAGACGGCCAAGCAGTTGAAGGCTAAGGGAGTTGAAGTTATATCAGTCATTGGTTTTGCCAATAAGGATGCCGTCATCTTGGAGGATAAACTCAGGGCTTGTGGTGATGTCTATGTGACGACCGATGACGGTTCATACGGTATCAAGGGTTACGTTTCGACAGTTATTGATGGTTTCGACTGGACACCAGATGCCGTTTACAGTTGCGGAGCTCCAGGCATGCTTAAATATGTCGATAGCAAGTTTGAAAATCACCCTCACGCCTATGTTTCTATGGAAGCCCGCATGGCTTGTGGTATGGGTGCTTGCTATGCCTGTGTGGTTCACGTTAAAGGAGAGTCGGACGCCAAAAATCTTCGTGTTTGCGAAGAAGGACCAGTCTTCCCTACCGGAAAAGTCATCGTCTAGGAGGTTACCATGTCAGAGACTAAATCAGAAAATCGTTTAGCTATTAGCCTTCCAGGGCTCGACTTGAAAAATCCTATTATTCCAGCCTCAGGTTGCTTTGGTTTCGGTCAAGAATATGCCAAATATTATGATTTGGACAAACTAGGTTCTATCATGATTAAGGCAACGACTGCCAACCCACGCTTTGGTAATCCAACACCCCGTGTGGCAGAAACACCATCAGGCATGCTCAATGCCATTGGACTGCAAAACCCTGGTGTTGATGCTGTCTTGTCAGAAAAACTCCCTTGGTTGCAGGAGCATTATCCTGATCTGCCAATCATTGCCAATGTGGCTGGATTTTCAAACGAAGAATATGCGGAAGTCTCTCACAAGATTTCCAAAGCCAGTAACGTCAAAGCTATCGAGCTTAACATCTCCTGTCCAAACGTGGACCATGGCAATAACGGCCTTCTTATCGGACAAGTCCCAGAGCTTGCCTACGCGGCAGTAAAAGCCAGTGTCTCTCACTCTGATGTGCCCGTCTATGTCAAACTGACACCGAGCGTGGCTGACATCACGAGTGTCGCCAAAGCAGTCGAAGATGCCGGTGCGACTGGTTTTACCATGATTAACACCTTGGTCGGAACACGCTATGACTTGGCTACTCGCAAACCTATCATTGCCAACGGTCAAGGTGGTATGTCAGGACCAGCTGTCTTCCCAGTAGCCCTCAAACTCATCCGTCAAGTTGCTCTAGCGTCAGAACTCCCAATCATCGGTATGGGTGGCGTGGACAGTGCCGAAGCGGCTATCGAAATGTTCATCGCTGGTGCCTCAGCCATCGGTGTCGGAACAGCCAACTTCGCAGATCCATATGCTTGCCCTAAAATCATTGACCGTCTCCCTGAGGTCATGGACAAGTACAGTATCACAACACTCGAAGACTTGCGTAAGGAAGTTCGAACAGACTTGTTGGGGAAATAGAATAAAAATAGCTTCTTTAAGGAATTTAACAAAGGATGATTACTTTACCCCCTTTGACATTCCCATATAAAAGCGCTATAATAGAACAAATTGAACTGAACCTTTAATCGAGTCCAGAGAGGCGAGAAAGGTGTACTGAGATGCTACGGCATCACTAAAGGGTAGGGACTGCCCTATTTTCGTGCAACCTTCGCTGACTGACGGAGGTTTTTTGTGTGAAAGGATATGAGAAATGAGAGAAAATCGTCCTGTTATTGCCCTTGATTTCCCGACTTTTGAGGATGTGAAGGCTTTCCTTGCTAAGTTTCCTGCTGATGAAAAGCTCTATGTGAAGATTGGTATGGAACTTTACTATGCGGCTGGTCCAGAGATTGTTCGCTATGTTAAAGATCTTGGCCATAGTGTTTTCCTTGACCTTAAGCTTCACGATATTCCAAATACTGTCAAATCTGCAATGCGTGTTTTGTCTAACCTTGGTGTTGATATGACAAATGTGCATGCGGCTGGTGGTGTGGAAATGATGAAGGCTGCGCGTGAAGGCTTGGGTGATGGTCCTATCTTGATTGCTGTAACTCAGTTGACCTCTACCTCTGAAGAGCAGATGCATGATTTCCAAAATATCCAAACCACACTTCAAGAATCAGTGGTTCATTATGCTAAAAAGACTGCTGAAGCAGGTCTTGATGGTGTTGTTTGCTCAGCACACGAAGTCGCAAAAATCAAAGACGCAACAAATGAAGACTTCGTTTGTTTGACACCTGGTATTCGTCCAGCAGGAGCAGCGGCTGGTGACCAAAAACGTGTCATGACACCTGCCGATGCCCGTCAAATTGGTTCAGATTACATTGTTGTTGGTCGTCCAATTACACAAGCTGATGATCCAGTAGCAGCTTATCACGACATCAAGGACCAATGGAACGGTCAATAAATTTTCAAAAAGACCTTATTTCATAGGAAAATAGACTGAATTAGGTTATAATAAAGAGTAGAAAACGCTTTACGGAGGATAATAATTATGACATTAGCATCACAAATCGCTTCAGACTTGCTTGATATCAAGGCTGTTTACCTTAAACCTGAAGAACCATTTACATGGGCATCAGGAATCAAATCACCAATCTACACAGACAACCGTATTACTTTGTCTTACCCAGAAACTCGCACACTTATCGAAAATGGTTTTGTAGAAAAAATTAAAGAAGAATTTCCTGAAGTAGAAGTGATTGCTGGTACTGCAACTGCGGGTATTCCTCACGGTGCTATCATCGCTGACAAGTTGAACCTTCCATTTGCCTATATCCGTAGCAAACCAAAAGATCACGGTGCTGGTAACCAAATCGAAGGTCGTGTGGTTAAAGGCGAAAAAATGGTTGTTGTTGAAGACTTGATTTCAACTGGTGGATCAGTACTTGATGCTGTAGCAGCTGCAGAGCGTGAAGGGGCTGATGTTATTGGTGTTGTGGCTATCTTCACTTACGAATTGCCAAAAGCTGAGAAAAACTTCGCTGATGCTGGCGTGAAATTGGTCACTCTTTCAAACTACACTGAGTTGATCAAAGTGGCTAAAGTGCAAGGCTACATCACAGCAGACGGACTTCAACTCTTGAAAAAATTTAAAGAAAACCAAGAAACTTGGCAAGACTAATTATCATGATTTAAGGCGGAACGTTTTAGGCGTTTCGCTTTTTTTAGTATAATTTAGGAAATAATAGAAGCAGGGAGAATATAAGATGTCAGTAAATGAGTGGTCAGATGCAACGGCAATGGCTGAGGCCGTGCAAAATAAGACGGTCAGTCCCCCAGAACTAGTAAAGGATACAATAAGTGAAGCGGAGAGGACGAATCCTAAAATCAATGCTATCGTCAGTCAACGTTACGAGAAAGCTTTAGAAGAAGCAGAAACTAGAGACTTTTCAGATAAACCTTTTGCTGGTGTCCCAATTTTCCTAAAGGATTTAGGTCAGGAGCAAGCTGGTGAGCCGTCAACAGCGGGTTCTCGCCTATTTACAAGTTATCGGGCTAAGGAAACGGATAATTATGTTAAGAAGCTTGAGGAATTGGGCTTTATTATTTTAGGACGGTCTAGCACTCCTGAGTTTGGTTTCAAAAATATCAGTGATGCTCAGATTCATGGTCCTGTCAATCTACCTGATGATGTGAGGCGTAATGCTGGTGGCTCAAGTGGCGGTGCGGCTGCTCTTGTGAGCTCTGGCATTTCTCCTTTGGCCCCAGCTAGTGACGGTGGAGGCTCTATTCGAATTCCAGCTTCCTTTAACGGCCTAATCGGTCTCAAGCCTACCAGAGGACGAATTCCAGTCGGTCCCGGTTCGTTTCGTGGATGGCAGGGAGCCTCTGTCCAGTTTGCTTTGACTAAGTCTGTTCGAGATACAAAACGCTTGCTTTATCATATGCAGACGTGTCAGATGGAAAGTCCATTTATCTTGCCAAAGCTCAGCAAAGATTCTTTAGACCAACCAGTCAGACCTTTGAAGATTGCTTTTTTTACTGTCTCTCCTATCGGTGGTAAGGTATCAGAATCTGCTATTGCGGCGACAAAAAAGGCTGCTAGAGCATTAGAAAGTCTAGGACATCATGTCCATGAAATCGCCCATCAGCCTCTAAATGGTGTTGAAGCTATGCAGTCTTACTACATCATGAATAGTGTTGAGACGGCTGCCATGTTTGATGGTATAGAGGCTGGTTTGGGACGTCAGATGACGCTTGAAGATATGGAGTTGATGACTTGGGCTATTTTCCAATCTGGGCAAAAGATTCCTGCCAAAGTTTACTCTAAAGTCCTAACTCAGTGGGACCAGTATAGCCATCAGATGGCGAATTTTCATGAGTCTTACGATATTCTTCTGACTCCTACAGTTGCGGATGTGGCACCTAAGCATGGGCAGTTTGCCCTCTCTGAAAGCCTACAGAACCAACTCAAGCATATGTCTGAGTTTGATTGGCCAAAACAACAAGAACTTATTTGGGATATGTTTGCGGATAGTTTAGATTGGACGCCTTTCACCCAACAAGCTAACCTGACGGGACAACCATCGATTTCTTTACCTGTCTATCGTGATGGGCAAGGGCTGTCCCTTGGTGTTCAACTGACAGCCGCCAAGGGAAGAGAAGACCTCCTCTTACACTTGGCCCAACAAATGGAAGAAGGTTCGGTTTTTAGCTAGCTATACTCATTCTCGGTTCAATTTTTTGTAAAACCCTTTCAAATAGTGTAGTCTAAAATTATAAGTTTTTAACTTAACATTATTATTTGTTCTAAGGAGACACACATAGATGAAAAAGAGATTTTTCGCCGTTTTCAGCCTAATCTTGACTGCGGTCTTTTTGGTTGCCTGCTCGTCACAAAGTACAGGTGAGAAGAACTGGGAAAAGATTGAGAAACGTGGTAGCATCAAGGTTGCGACTGCTGGAACACTTTACCCACAAACCTACCACGATGATAAGAATAATTTGACTGGTTATGACGTTGAGATTCTCAAAGAAGTTGGAAAACGTCTTAAGTTGAAAATTGAATTCACTGAGATGGGTGTAGATGGCATGCTTACTGCTGTAAATAGCGGGCAAGTCGATATCGCTAACTACTCACTCGAAGACGACAATAAGAATGTTAAAAAATTCTTACGTTCTGAACCATACAAGTATTCCTTCACTTCAATGGTCGTTCGTGAATCGGATAATTCTGGAATCTCTTCATGGAAGGATCTTAAAGGCAAAAAGGCAGCCGGTGCTGCAAGTACAAAGTACATGAAGATTGCCAAAAAAATGGGTGCTGAACTCGTCGTATATGATAATGTTACCAATGACGTTTACATGCAAGACTTGGTAAATGGGCGTACAGACGTTATCGTCAACGATTACTATTTGCAAAAGATGGCAGTAGCCGCTATCAAAGACAAGTACCCAGTTAAGATCAACGACGGTATCTACAGTAACCCTTACTCAACAAGCTTTACCTTCTCATTGAAGAATAAAACCCTTCAAGAAAAGGTCAACAAAGCCATCAAAGACATGAAGAAAGATGGTACCCTTACCAAGATTTCAGAGAAATTCTTTGCTGGTCAAGACGTTACAAAGAAAACAAAAGTTGACTATACTGAGATTGATATCTCTGATGTTGAATAATATAAGCGATCCAATTGGATCGCTTATTTGCTAAAGAAATGTTTAGAAAGATAGACTTATGATTATTGATTTTTCACTGATTCTAAAGAGCATTCCCTATGTCCTGTCTGGTCTGCCTTATACGTTAGGAATCTCGCTTTTAAGCTTTATGGTGGGGAATGTTTTTGCTATCATCCTTGCCTTTATGCGAATGTCACAAAAGCCTTGGTTAAAGTATCCGGCACGTATTTATATTTCCATCATGCGTGGGGTTCCTATGTTGGTCGTGCTCTTCATTCTTTACTTTGGTTTGCCTTATGTTGGTGTTCAGCTACCTGCCCTTCTTTGTGCCTTTATTGGCTTCTCCTGTGTTAGTGCCGCTTATATGGCAGAGATTTTCCGTTCATCCATAGTTGCCGTAGATAAGGGGCAGTGGGAAGCAGCTCGCTCTCTTGGCCTTCCTCAGAAGTCTATTATCCGTCGGATTATCTTACCTCAGGCTATGCGTATAGCAGTAGCCCCTCTTGGTAATGTTATTATTGATATGGTTAAGAGTTCCTCATTGGCTGCTATGATTACAGTGCCTGACATTTTCCAAAATGCTAAGATTATCGGTGGGCGTGAGTATGACTACATGTCTATGTATATCCTAATCGCCCTTATTTACTGGACTTTGAGCTTTACTTTAGAACTGCTTGAAGGCTATCTTGAAAAACGTTTAGCTACCTATTGATTTTTGAAAAAATTGTTTGAATATCTAATAAAATATTGAAATTTATTTAATTCTAATCTTATAAATGTGGTATAATAAAAGCGATTTAAAAATCAGAAAGGTCTTTTGGAATGAAGAAGAAAACAGTCGTTGCAACGACACTATCAACCCTACTCGTCTCAACTGCCATCTTGGCTAATGCTGTCCAAGCTGACGAGGTAGAAACTCATGCAACTGTAACAGCACCAAGCACTGAAGTAGTAGCTACAGAGGCAACTACCAATGCGACATCTACTGCAGCAACAACTGCATCAAGCGAGTCTGCAACTCCAGTAGCTAGCTCAACATCAGTTGTTACTGCTTCAACAGCTGAAACAAGCGAGACACCAGTTGCCACAACCAGTGAAACAGCAACTGCAGCCGCAACTCCTACAACAGAAGTCGTGACAAATGCTAGCACAAGTGCCAGCAACGACACTGTAACTGTTCTTCACACCAACGATGTTCATGGTCGTATGGTTGAAGATGATCGTAACGGAGTTATTGGTGATGCCCTTTTGTCTGGTATCGTCAATGATTCTCGTTCAAAAGGAACAACCCTTGTCTTTGACTCAGGGGACTCATTCCAAGGTCTTCCAATCTCAAATAGCTCTAAGGGTGAGGAAATGGCAAGCGTCATGAATGCTGTTGGTTTTGATGCCATGACAGTGGGTAACCATGAGTTCGACTTTGGTCTTGACCAATTGCGTCGTTTGAGCAAACAAATCAATTTCCCAATCATCACATCTAACGTTTATGTGAACGGTGTACGTCTTTTCCAACCATCTACAATCGTTGACAAAACACCTGGTGTTGATGGAGATGAAGTAGTTGTTATTGGTGTTACTACACCTGAGACAGCTACTAAGACACACCCACGTAATATCACTGGTGTCTCTTTCACCGATCCTATTACTGAGGTTAAAGCTGTTGTTGACCAAGTGGAATCAAATGCTCGTGCTGAAGGTAAGGAATACAAGACTTATATTGTCCTTAGTCACTTGGGTATAGATACAACAACTCCAGTTGAATGGCGTGGATCAACATTGGCAGAAGCTCTTTCAAACTATGCACCTTTGAAAGGAAAACGTGTTCTTGTCCTTGATGGTCACTCACACACTCTTCACACAGCAACATACGGCGATAATGTCACTTACAACCAAACTGGTAGCTACCTTAACAATGTCGGCCGCGTCGTTTATAATTCTGACCGTATCTTGTCACATGGCGTGATTTCACACGACGAAGCTAAGAAGAATTATCAAGTTAACCCAACAGTTAAAACTATGATTGATGACATCCAAGCTAAGTACAAGGCAGATTCTTCGAAAGTAGTTATCGAAAATAGTCCAGTTAAACTTAGCGGTGACCGTATGGACGTTCGTGTTCGCGAAACTAACCTTGGTAATGTTGTCGCTGATGCTCTCTTAGATTACGGACAATCAGCCTTCACACACAAGTCTAACCTTGCCGTAACAAACGGTGGTGGTCTTCGTGAAACAATTGCCAAAGACAAACCAATCACTAAAGGTGATATCATTGCCGTTCTTCCATTTGGTAACTCAGTTGCTCAAATTCAAGTGACAGGTCAAAATATCCATGATATGTTTGTCAAATCTCTTGGTTCTATTCTCCAAGTTGACGAAAGTGGTAAAAATGTTCTAGATGAAAATGGTCAACCTCTTCTTGAACCATCTGGCGGTTTCCTTCAAGTATCAGGAGCTCGTGTTTATTATGACACAACACTTCCAGCAGAAAAACGTATCTTGTCAATTGACATTTTTGATCCAGAAACTGGTACCTATAAACCACTCAACACTAATGAAACTTACTACCTTGTAACAAATGACTTCTTGGCTGCTGGTGGTGATGGCTACACAATGTTGGGCGGTCCTCGTGAAGAAGGTCCTTCAATGGATACCGTCTTTGCGGATTACTTGACACATGCAGACCTATCTAAGTATGCAGTTATCAATCCAAACTCACGTACCATTTCTATTTCAAGTGCTGATTTTGCTGCCTTGAACAAAAAAGAAAATGCAGAAGACCCTACACTTAATCCATTGAGTCCTGTTACGCCATCTAGCGTTGCTGAAGACCTTAAAACAACTAAACCAGTTGTATCTAAAGTAGTAACGACACCTAATGGTAAAGTATTCTTCGTTTCAACAAGAAACGAAGCACTTAAAGAAACAGAAAAAGGAGCAGAAGCTTCTGCTCAAACTGAAGTTCTTCCTACAACAGGTGACAAGGCCTCACACGCTGGACTCCTCGGACTTGGTATGTTGCTAACTCTCTTTGGACTTAGTGGAAAACACAAAGGTAAAGAGAAATACTAAGAAGTTTGCAGATAAAAAAAGAGTTAACCATTTGGCTAACTCTTTTTTGTTTTCTTGTTGTTGCTATGTGTTTTTCGATACTGACTTGGTGTTTGGTCGTAATAGTGTTTAAATTGACGGTTGAAATTTGATAAATTGTTAAAACCAACATCAGTAGCAATTTCCAAAACTGGTTTTACGCTATTACGGAGCTCCTCACAAGCAGCATGTAGTCTTGCTTGAATGATAAATTCAGTACAAGAGGTGCCAGTTTGTTGTTTAAAAATCGTCATAAAGTGTGTCTTACTATATCCCATGAGCTCTGACAACTTTTCAATCGTGAGATTTTCAGCATAATGTTGATTGATGTAATCAATGATTTCACGAATTTTATCATTTTTTCGATAATGATCATCAGAAGTCTTTCGCTCTACCAAGCGATAGAAGTAGAAGAGATAGATTAATTCCTCTAGTTTTGATTTAAGAAGAAGTTCATAGTGACGATCTTTCTGACGAATCATCTTAAAAATCTCAAAAAGAAGAGCTTTAATTTCCGTATACCCCTCGTCTGATGGTCTTAGACATTGTTTAAACTTAAAATTGGAATTCTGTAAGGGCTGAAGATAACGGAGACTAAGCAGATCCACCAGAGACTGTCCCAACATATCCAAATGAAAATGAAGAGTATCAGTATGATGAGACTGATTATCTATGGGATGAATCGAATGAAGCTCATTAGGACATATCAAAAAAATATCTCCAGCCTGACTGTCAAAATAGTCATAATCAATATGATAGCGAGCTGTCCCCTCATAAACGTACTGTATTTCAAGCTCAGGATGCCAATGAAATAGAATATCAGGGCGTCCATTTTCGACCATAGTTTCCTCCAGTCGAAAAGGAAGCAGATTATCATCAAAATCTATCAAATGTTTAAAATCAGTATCAGTAGCTTCTTGACTCATGATTAACCTTTCAAAATCATAGAATAATACCATGATAGCATTTTCTTTCTTAAAAAGCATGAGTAAATCGTCTTATAGTATTGGTTGTTTTTTTGGTTTACATAATTTTATTTCTGTATTTATGTATGCAAAATAAAAAGATGACTAAGCATCTTTTTTACATAAATTTAGTTATGTTTATTTCCCTAGACAGAACTGACTAAAGAGTTGTGTAATGAGTTCATCTGGGGCGGCGTCACCAGTAATTTCTCCTAAAACTTCCCAGGTGCGTGTCATATCAACCTGTAAGAGGTCAACAGGCATGCCTAATTCAAGACCTTGATTGACTGCTTCAAGACTTTCGAGAGCTTTTTCAATGAGTGAAATGTGACGGGCATTTGAGAGATAAGTAGCATCTTTCTCCACTAGGCCAGCATTATCAAAGAAGAGCTGATTGATGCGATCTTCGATTTTGTCAATTTTTTCATTCTTGAGGACTGAAATTGGAATGACATCTTCGGGAAGCTCTTCCATTTGGATTGCTTGTGGTAGGTCTGTCTTATTTAGAAGAATGATGCGATTGCTATTTTGACTAATTTCTAGTAATGTACGGTCTTGCTCTGTTAATGGTTCGGAGCTATTAAGCACAAGGAGAACCAGGTCAGCCTCTTCGAGAGCTTTCTTGGAACGCTCAACACCAATCTTTTCAACCACATCATCTGTGTCTCGAATACCAGCAGTATCGATTAACTTAAGTGGAACACCCTTGATATTAACGTATTCTTCAATGACATCACGGGTAGTACCTTCAATATCCGTAACGATAGCTTTCTCCTCGCGTAGGAGATTGTTAAGAAGACTAGATTTTCCGACATTTGGACGACCAATGATAGCCGTTGAAAGGCCTTCTCGTAGGATTTTTCCTCGTTTAGCAGTGGCAAGAAGATTTTCTAAAAGTGCTTGGAACTCTTGCGTTTTTTCACGGACAAGAGCTGTGGTGACTTCTTCAACATCATCATATTCTGGGTAATCAATATTAACTTCGACTTGAGCCAAGGTGTTAAGGATTTCTTGGCGAGTGTTGTTAATGAGATCCTTGAGCGACCCATCAAGTTGAGAGACGGCAACGGCCATAGCCTTATCAGTCTTAGCACGAATCAAATCCATGACAGCTTCAGCCTGAGTCAAGTCCACACGACCATTCAAAAAGGCACGTTTGGTAAATTCTCCAGGTTCAGCCATACGAGCTCCAGAACGAATAAGGAGTTGGAGAATTTCATTAGTCACAGCAACCCCACCGTGAGTGTTGATCTCCACGACATCCTCACGCGTAAAGGTCTTTGGTGCACGCATAACACTTACCATGACTTCATCAATGGTTTCCTCATTTTCGACAATATGGCCGTAATTGATAGTATGTGAAGTAACCGTTTCTAGATCTCTTCCTTTAAAAACTTTATTAGCAATGGCGATAGCATCGGTTCCAGATAAGCGAACGATACCGATAGCACCTTCACCTAAGGGCGTTGAAATGGCAGTAATCGTATCAAATTCTTTGGTAATTGACATAGTTATTCCTTTGGATTTTTTCTGTATAAGTTTAAAAATGATTTAATTTCATTGTAACGCAAAAGAGCAGTAGTCGCAAGGATTGGTGCTGATAAAGCCAAGAAAAAAGAGCCTGAGCTCTTTTCTTTATTTATGGCGTTCAAAGTATAATTTGGTTTCTTTAATGATGATTGGTGAAAGGACTAGGAGGGCAATTAAGTTAGGCAATGCCATCAAGCCGTTTACGATATCCGCAATTTTCCAAACAACATCAAGTGTGAGGTAACCACCAAGAGCAACCATAACCACAAAAATGAGGCGGTAGAGTGGAAGGAATTTAGTTGATTTGAAAATGAATTCGAAACAACGTTCACCGTAGTAAGACCAACCCAAGATTGTTGTAAAGGCAAAGAGAACTAAAGAAAGTGTTAAGGCAATTTCACCAAATGTGCCAAAAACAGAAGAGAAGGCTGCTTGTGTCATTGGGGCACCTTCCAGGCTACCTGACCATTGACCCGTTACAAGGATAGCAAGACCATTAAGCGTACAGATGATAATCGTGTCAATGAAAGTACCTGTCATCGAAATCAAACCTTGTTCAACAGGTTCTTCGGTCTTAGCGGCAGCGGCAGCGATAGGAGCTGATCCAAGACCTGACTCATTTGAGAAGACACCACGCGCAATACCAAGTCGCATAGCGACCATGACTGTTGCACCAGCAAAACCACCTACGGCTGCTTTACCAGTAAAGGCAGATTGGAAGACCATTTCAAGGACCGGTAAAAGTTGATTAAAGTTTGTAAAGATAACCACAAGAGCTGCTAGGATATAAAGTCCAGCCATAAATGGTACGACCTTTTCAGAAACTTTAGAGATAGATTGGATACCACCAAAAATGATGGCAGCAGTTATAAGAGCAAGTAAGATACTTACGATTTTTGGTGACCAGTCAAAGCTGTTTTGAAGTGAGGCGGTGATTGAGTTAACTTGAGAGAAAGTACCAATCCCCAACCATGCAACTAGGACACCTGCAAAGGCAAAGAAGTAGGCCAAAGGTTTAGCAATTGTTTGCCATTTCCCAGAGAAACCGTGTGTGATGTAATACATTGGACCACCAGAAACATTACCTTGGTCGTCAAGTGTACGGAATTTAATAGCCAAAAGACCTTCGGAATATTTGGTTGCCATACCAAAGAAAGCGGCAATCCACATCCAGAAAAGGGCACCAGGTCCACCAGTTTTGATGGCTGTAGCTACCCCAACAATGTTACCTGTACCAACAGTTGCAGCAAGAGCTGTCGCAAGGGCTGCAAAACTAGAAATATCACCTTCCCCTTTATCTTCAGCAAAAATAAGTTTAAAAGCTTTAGGAAGACGAAGAACTTGCAAAAGTCCAAGACGAAGCGTAAGGTAAATCCCAGTTCCTACAAGAAGGACCAAAAGGGGGGGACCCCAGACAAAATCATCAATGGTAGTAAAAAAGTCTAACATGAATGTAACAATCTCCTTTAACCGAGACGTCAAAAAAGAGGTTTGGCTTAACCAGACCTCTGAGAATACAAAGCTATTACTACAAGTTAAAAACTTGCGATGCTTTCTGTCCTTTTACCTGAGAGTTTCGGTTGTTACCCCTTGCCCCTTCGGTGTCTTGTTTACAGCTAAGGCTGCTTCAAGATCTCTCCAGAAGTCCGTCAATCACCAGTCTTCCTGATGACATCACTCGGTTTTTATTTTATTGTGGTTCTATCTTATCGAAAAAGCCGAACAGTGTCAACACTAATTTTCATCAAAACTATAAAAAACCGAATATTATACTTAAGAATCTCTTTCACCAAAACCTAGAAAAGCTTGGAATAACAATCATTTTAAGCAAACAACCTCTCAATAAAAACAAACGATTATTTGCTAAAGTTATTTCACACTCATTATGAATAGAGTCTGCATTTTCATCCAAAAAATGATAAAATAGTAGAGCTTATTTTTGAGAATGGAGAATATGATGAACCCATTATTAACTGGTATGAATGACAAACAGGCCGAAGCCGTCCAAACGACTGAAGGTCCTTTGTTGATTATGGCTGGTGCAGGATCAGGGAAGACACGTGTACTTACCCACCGAATTGCCTACCTTATCGACGAAAAAATGATCAATCCTTGGAATATTTTGGCCATTACCTTTACCAATAAGGCAGCTCGTGAGATGCGTGAGCGTGCTATGGCTTTAAACCCAGCAACTTCAGAAACCTTGATTGCGACCTTCCATAGTATGTGCGTGCGAATCCTTCGTCGTGAAGCGGACCATATTGGCTACAATCGAAACTTTACTATCGTGGATCCTGGTGAACAACGTACTTTGATGAAACGTATTCTCAAGAATCTTAATCTTGATCCTAAGAAGTGGAATGAACGTGCCATCTTAGGGACGATTTCCAACGCAAAAAATGACCTCTTGGATGAAGTGGCTTATGAGCACCAAGCTGGTGACATGTATACTCAAATCGTTGCTAAATGTTACAAAGCCTATCAGGAAGAGCTCCGTCGTAGTGAAGCCATGGATTTCGACGATTTGATTATGATGACTCTGCGTCTCTTTGATAAAAATCCCGATGTGCTCGCTTATTATCAGCAGCGTTATCAGTATATTCACGTGGATGAATATCAAGATACCAACCATGCTCAGTATCAGTTGGTAAAACTCTTAGCATCTCGCTTCAAGAATATCTGTGTCGTTGGTGATGCTGACCAATCAATCTACGGTTGGCGTGGGGCTGACATGCAGAACATCCTTGATTTTGAGAAGGACTATCCTGAAGCTAGGGTTGTCCTCTTGGAGGAAAACTACCGTTCAACCAAGAAAATACTCCAAGCAGCCAACGAAGTTATCAAGAACAACCGTAACCGCCGTCCTAAGAAACTTTGGACTCAAAATGATGACGGTGAACAAATTGTTTATTACCGTGCTAATGACGAGCGTGATGAAGCTGTTTTTGTTGCTTCAACTATTGATAACATTATTCGTGAAGAAGGTAAGAACTTCAAGGATTTCGCTGTACTTTACCGTACCAATGCTCAGTCTCGTACCATTGAAGAAGCTTTACTCAAGTCTAATATTCCTTATACCATGGTTGGAGGAACCAAGTTCTATAGCCGTAAAGAAATTCGTGATGTCATTTCTTACTTGAACTTGATTGCCAACCCTGCGGATAATATTAGCTTTGAACGTGTCGTTAATGAACCTAAACGTGGAGTTGGACCCGGTACACTAGAAAAGATCCGTAACTTTGCCTATGAGCAAAACATGAGTCTCCTAGATGCTTCAGCTAATATTATGTTATCACCGATTAAGGGGAAAGCAGCTCAGGGCGTTTACAATTTTGCTAACATGATTCTGAACCTACGTGATCAGCTAGATGGACTAAGTATCACTGAAGCTGTAGAGGCTGTTTTGGATAAGTCTGGTTATCTGGATGCTCTTTCGATGCAACAAACACTTGAAAGTCAAGCGCGCATTGAAAATATCGAAGAATTCATGTCTGTTACTAAGAATTTTGACGAAACCAACACCGATGGTACGGAAGACGAGACAGGTATTGACCGTTTAGGCCGTTTCTTAAACGATTTAGCTTTAATTGCTGATACGGACGATGGTGATATGGAAGCAGCAGAGGTAACCTTGATGACTCTCCATGCTGCCAAAGGGCTTGAATTCCCAGTTGTCTTCCTAATTGGTATGGAAGAGGGAGTTTTCCCTTTGTCACGTGCCTCAGAAGAGCCAGATGAACTCGAAGAAGAGCGTCGTTTGGCTTACGTAGGTATCACTCGGGCGGAAGAGATTCTCTTCCTTACCAACGCTAATACGCGTACGCTTTTTGGTAAGACTAGCTATAATCGTCCTAGCCGTTTCTTACGTGAAATTTCAGATGATTTATTACAATATCAAGGTCTAGCACGCCCAGCCAATTCATCATTTGGTGTTCGTTTTACAAAGGAAGAGCCGATACAATTTGGTCAGGGCATGAGTTTACAACAAGCGCTTCAGACCAGAAAAGCAAATGCACAACCGCAAAGACATACTGGTGCTCAGCCATTTTCAAAAGCAACTGGGGGACTACCTTTTGGCAAGACTTCAGACTCTAGCAACTCAGCTACTGATTGGGAAATCGGAGATATCGCTCACCACAAGAAGTGGGGAGATGGTACCGTCCTAGAAGTAACTGGAAGTGGCAAGACACAGGAACTTAAGATAAAATTCCCAGAAGTTGGACTTAAAAAAGTCTTGGCAAGCGTAGCACCTATTGTGAAGAAATAGAAAGGGACCGAAAGGTCCTATTTATAAGCCCTCCCTATCACATTGATAAAAAATTTCTATTAGACAGCTAGCTTTTCTGGGTGTAGAATGAAGGGAACTTTTGTTTTGGAGGACACCCATATGTCACGAGAATTTTCATTTGAAACCTTACAATTACACGCTGGACAAACACCTGACAAGGAAACAAAATCACGTGCTGTTCCAATTTACCAAACCACTTCATATGTTTTTGACGACGCTCAAGAAGGTGAAGATCTCTTTGCCCTTAGAAAGCCTGGTAATATTTACACACGTATTACCAATCCAACAGTAGCAGTACTTGAAGAACGTATTGCAGCCCTCGAAGGTGGTGTTGGGGCCTTGGCTACGGCATCAGGTATGGCTGCAATCACCTATGCTATCCTTGGTTTGGCACATGCTGGCGATCATGTTGTTGCCGCGACAACCCTCTATGGTGGGACATTCAATCTCTTAAAAGAAACTCTTCCACGCTATGGTATCACAACAACTTTTGTAGATGTTGACAATCCTGAAGAAATTGAAGCTGCTATCAAAGATAATACCAAGCTTGTCTTGATTGAGTCTTTGGGAAATCCGCTTATCAATATTCCTGATTTTGAAAAAATTGCTGAGATTGCTCACAGTCATAAGATTCCATTGGTTGCTGACAATACTTTTGGAACTCCATATCTCATCAATGTTATCTCCCATGGTGTAGATATCGTGGTTCATTCTGCAACTAAGTTTATCGGTGGACATGGAACAACTATTGGAGGTCTTATCGTCGATTCTGGTAAATTTGACTGGGAAGCTTCAGGCAAATTCCCACAGTTGGTTGACGAGGACCCATCTTACCACAATATCAGCTATACGCGTGATGTTGGTCCAGCAGCATTTGTAACTGCCCTTCGTACACAACTTTTGCGTGACACAGGGGCTGCCTTGGCACCTTTCAATGCTTTCTTGCTCTTGCAAGGACTTGAAACACTTTCACTTCGTGTCGAACGCCACGTCGAAAATACTAAAAAAATCGTAGACTTTTTGGAAAATCATCCAAAAGTTGAAAAAGTTAACTATCCTGGATTACCATCAAGTCCTTACTATGATTTGGCACAAAAATACTTCCCTAAAGGTCCAGGTTCTATTTTCACTTTCCATGTTAAAGGTGGACAAGACGAAGCACGTACCGTAATTGATAATCTTGAAATCTTCTCAGATTTAGCTAACGTTGCTGATGCAAAATCTTTGGTGGTGCACCCTGCAACAACAACTCACCAACAATTGGCAGAAACTGATTTACTAGCTTGTGGTGTCACTCCAAATCAAATTCGTATCTCAGTTGGTTTGGAAAACGCAGAGGATTTGATTGAAGATTTAAAACTAGCCCTTGATAAAATTTAAGTATTCCGATACTAACTTATTTAACCAGCTCTTTAGCTGGTTTTTTGTTATACTATCCCTATGAAATTTGTTTTTGATTTGGATGGAACCCTATGTTTTGATGGTATGACCATGTCAAAAGACCTACAAAAGGTTCTTTTAACTGCACCAAAATACGGACATGAAATTATTTTTGCAACAGCACGCTCTTACAGAGACTGTCTTAGTATTTTAGAAGGAGAATTGAGAAAGCTGACAGTAGTTGGCTTAAACGGTGGTGAAGTCTTTCAAGATGAACACTTAGTATCGCAATACACAATACCTTCTCATGATCTCAGAACGATTGTTAGCTACTGTGATACTTATAATCTCCCTTATTTTATTGATGATACCTTTAATTATGCTATTCAAAATCCTGAGCAAATCCCTTTTCTTTCAAATGTTGATCCATTAAACAAAGCAAGGATTTTGCCTGTTCATGAACTTAATGAGCCTATCAAAGTTGTTATTCCACTTGTAGAGCATGAAGATATACGTGAAGACCTTATCTCTAATCTAAACAAACTGGAATGTTTAGACCTTAGTTATCATGATATCGAAAGGTGTCTGTACATTAATCCTAAAGGTGTGACTAAGGCTAGTACTGTTTTAAATCACTTTAGTAAAGACTTTGTAGCTTTTGGGAATGACCAAAATGATATTTCTCTTTTCAAAAATGCTATATATGGTGTGCAAGTTGGTGATTATCCCTACCTGAAGGACTTTGTGGATGAAGTTATTCCAGCAATTAATACTGTAATTGCTGAAAAAATTAGACTACTGTTTGAAAAGTTCTAAACAAATGCTTAGGCTTATTGCTATATTTACAGTACAATAGTAAAAAAAGTATTGGAGGACTAACATGCCAACATTTATTGGAAAACCAGTTACAGTAGCAGAAGACAAACAACTTCAAGTTGGAGATACCTTGCGTGACTTTAACTTGACAGCAACAGATTTAACGAAAAAATCACTTTCAGAATTCGATGGAAAGAAAAAAGTTATCTCTATTGTTCCATCAATCGATACTGGTATCTGTTCAACTCAAACACGTACCTTTAACAAGGAGTTGTCAGAACTAGATGACACTGTAGTTATTACTATTTCAGTGGACCTACCATTTGCACAAGCTCGCTGGTGTGGTGCTGAAGGACTTGAAAATGCCATCATGCTTTCTGACTACTATGATAATAGTTTCGGTAAAGAGTATGGTGTTCTTATTGAAGAATGGCACTTGTTAGCGCGTGCAGTTATAGTGGCAGATGCTGACAATAAGATTACTTATGTCGAATATTTGGACAATATCAATACTGATCCAAACTATGAAGCAGCAGTAGCAGCGGTTAAAAGCTTATAAAATGAGGCTCAGGTCTCTTTTTTATTTTGCCTTTCTTACAGTTTTTACTTGCAAAAGGATTAGCTTCTTGCTATTATTGTATAGCAATACTCAATATGGATAGTAAAATATAAAAAAGGAGATTCAATGTCTGAAAAAGAAAGACCTCAACTGATTATCGATTACGAAGCTAATACAGACAAACTTGTTCGTTTAGGCGATGTTGTCGATCAATTTAAAGGAAAAGCTGTCCCTGCTAAGGCAGAACCTGGCGAATTTTCTGTCATTAATCTATCGGATATGACACCCAACGGCATTGCCTACGATGACCTAAAGACGTTTTCTGAAGAACGCCGGAAATTATTACGATTTCTCTTAGAAGATGGTGATGTCCTTATTGCTTCTAAGGGAACTGTACAAAAAGTTGCTGTTTTCGAAGATCAGGGTAAGCGAGAAGTTGTCGCCTCATCAAATATCACAGTATTACGACCTAAGGAAAAACTCCGTGGTTTCTACATCAAGTTTTTCCTTGAGACAGAGATTGGTCGTGCCTATTTAGACTATGCTGATAAGGGAAAGGCTGTCCTAAATTTGTCGACAGCTGACCTCTTGGATATCAAAATTCCTGAGATACCAATTGTGAAGCAAGATTATCAAATTGCTGCCTACTTGCGTGGGCGTGCTGATTACCACCGTAAGATGGTGAGGGCAGAGCAGGAGTGGGAAAATATCCAGCATAATGTCACAGAAGCTCTATTTGGAAATTAATCAAAAGCCAGCAAACTAAGATTTGTTGGTTTTTTTTCATTATTCTCGTGTATAATGGAAGTAGTAAATATGTTATTAGGAGGTCATTATGACTACCAACACTATAGATTTATCACAACCTGTTGCAACAATCATTAAAGAGCATCCAGAGGTTAAGGAATTACTGATTGATCTCGGTTTCAAGCCCTTGTCTAACCCAGCTATGCTAAATACTGTCGGTAAGGTAACAAGTCTAAAGGCTGGATCTAAGTTAGCAAATATTCCCTTAGAAAAAATTAAGCAAACCTTGCTGTTCAATGGTTATGACGTAATTGGTGACTGATATGGAAGATAATCGTATTCAAATACTCAAAGAAATTCTACTAGATTTGCACCATGGAGCCAGTCCTGAGAGTGTTCAAGAGCGCTTCAATCAACACTTCAAGGGAGTATCTGCCCTCGAGATCTCTATGATGGAGCATGAATTGATGTCATCAGAAGATGGGGTTACCTTTGAAGACGTAATGAGCCTCTGTAATGTCCACGCAAACCTCTTTAAAGGTGCTATTGCAGATGTGGAAGTGGCAGACGCTGATCAAGAGGGCCACCCTGTTTATGTGTTTAAACAAGAAAATTTAGCCCTACGTTCAGCTATTCTCCGTATCCGACGTATCATAGAAAATATTAGTAAGCCTGAAAATGAAGATTTTAAATCTGACCTGTTCAATGGACTTAAGCATCAGATGACTTTACTTGGTCAATTTCATAATCATTATACGCGTAAAGAAAAGCTTTTCTTTCCAATAATGGAGCGTTACGGCCATGACTCCCCTCCAAAAGTGATGTGGGGAGTAGACGATGACATCCGAAAACTTTTTAGAGCGGCAGAAGCTAAACTAAAAGAACTTCCAGATGCTGATTTAGAAGAATTTTCAAAATCTTTCGAAGCATTCTCAGAAGAGTTTGAAGCCATGATTTTCAAAGAAGAGGCTATCTTACTTATGATTCTGCTTGAAACCTTCACGCAAGACGATTGGCTTTCGATTGCCGAAGAAAGCGATGCCTATGGCTATGCAATAATAAAACCTACAGCTGTCTGGAAACCTAAGCGTGAACGTTTTGAGGAGGTAAATGCTGATACATCGCAAAAACAATCTGAACTAAGTAGTGACGAACAACTGGACAATACCCGAATTATTGACACTCCCGAAGGGCAGTTCACCATTAGCTTCACTCCAAAACCAAAAACTGAAACTGTCATAGATAGAGAAACGACTCAGCCTTTTGGCAATGGTTATCTTTCTGTGGAGCAGGCCAATCTCATTCTCAACCATCTTCCTTTGGAAATCACTTTCGTCAATAAAGACGATATTTTCCAGTACTATAATGATAATGTTCCCGCCAATGAAATGGTTTTTAAACGAACACCTAGCCAAATTGGACGAAACGTTGAACTTTGTCATCCGCCAAAAGTGCTTGATAAGGTCAAGAAAATCTTTGAATTACTGAAGAGTGGGAAGCGTGACCAAGTTCCAATGTGGTTTAAATCTGAACGTTTAGGGAAATTCGTTTATGTTACCTATGCAGCTGTTAGAGATGACAAGGGAGACTTTCAGGGTATCCTAGAATATGTGCAGGATATTCAGCCTTTCTTTGAATTGGAAAGCGACCTTAATAGAGATATCGATTAAAAAAGCTAGCAGACCTGCGATTGCTTATGACTATAATACTTAAGAGGTTTGAGACTTTGCTCTCTGCCTCTTTATGTTTCTACCTAGCTCTTTAGGATTGCTTTTGATATAATTAAAAGTATGATTTCAGGAATTATTAATCTAAAAAAAGAGGCTGGGATGACCAGTCATGATGCTGTTTTTAAACTACGCAAAATATTACATGAGAAAAAAATTGGGCACGGCGGAACTCTTGATCCAGATGTTACTGGTGTTCTACCTATAGCGGTTGGAAAAGCGACTCGTGTTATTGAGTACATGACTGAAGCAGGAAAGGTCTACGAGGGAGAAATTACCATTGGATTTTCGACAACTACCGAGGATGCTAGTGGAGATGTCGTTCTAACAACTCCAGTTACAGAGTTAGATGAAGAAACCGTCGATATGGCAATGGCTAGTTTTGAGGGAGAAATCACACAAATTCCTCCTATGTATTCAGCGGTTAAGGTCAACGGAAAGAAACTTTATGAGTATGCACGCGCTGGAGAAGAAGTAGAGCGTCCACAACGTCAAGTGACAATTACCGAATTTGTCCGTACCTCTCCTATTGAATTGGAAAACAACACCGCAAAATTCACCTTCCGTGTTGCTTGTAGCAAGGGGACTTATGTCCGTACTTTATCTGTCGATTTGGGTGCTAAACTCGGATACGCGAGTCATATGTCTGCTCTTCGTCGAACAGCCTCAGCTGGTCTAACCTTAGATAAGGCAGTAACACTCTCACAAATTTCAGAAATGGTAGAAGCGGGGGATACTTCCTTCCTCCTTCCCATCGAATTTGGTGTTCAGGACCTACCAGCTGTTCAAGTCACTGAGGATGATGCTAAAGAAATTTCATTTGGTCGCTTTATTACTATCGATAGCCAAGAACCCTTAGTTGCGGCCTTTTTAGGAGACAAGGTTCTAGCCATCATGGAAAAGCGAAATCAAGTTTATAAACCTAGAAAAGTATTAAGTCAATGAAAATAACTTCTATTAATGATTATAAAGATATCCATCAGGAAAAGGAAACGGTTCTTGTCTTAGGGTATTTCGATGCTCTTCACCGTGGTCATAAGGTCCTTTTTGATAAGGCGCGCCAGATTGCTGATGAAAAACAGCTTGAAGTAGCTGTCCTTACCTTTAATGAGAGTCCTCAACTGACTTTTCAAAGGTATACGGATGATCTCCTCCTTCATATCACAGCACCTCAGAGACGTTGTGATCTTTTTGAAGCCTATGGCACTGATCAGCTTTATTTAACAGATTTCAATAGTGATTTTGCTCGAACAAGTTCAGACGATTTCATTGCTCGTTATATTAAACGTCTCAAAGCCCAAGAGGTTGTTGTGGGCTTTGATTACAAATTTGGACATCATCGAACAGATGCGGACTATCTAGCCCGTAATTTTTCTGGTAATGTTCATGTCATTGAGGAGCAACAAAGCGATGGTGAAAAGATTTCGTCAACACGTGTGCGTCAATTAATACGAGAAGGCAAGGTTAAAGAAGCCAATAAACTCCTTGGCCATGAATTCTCTACACGTGGCATCGTGGTGCATGGTGATGCCCGTGGACGTACCATTGGTTTTCCAACAGCAAATTTAGCACCTATTGATAGGACTTTTCTACCAGCTGATGGTGTCTATGTCGCCGATGTTGTAATTGATGGCAAACGTTATCGTTCCATGACTAGCCTAGGAAAAAACGTTACCTTTGGGGGAACAGAACTCCGTCTTGAAGCCAATATCTTTGATTTTGAAGGCGATATTTATGGAAAGACAATTGAAGTTTTTTGGCTGGATTATATCCGTGATATGATTAAGTTCAATAATATCGATGAACTATGTGCTCAACTGGAGGCTGATAAAAAAATCGCGGAAAAATTTTAAGAAAGCGTAGCCAAAACTAATCAAATAATGTATAATGATTAGGAATGTTAAAGTGAAAGGGGTGTTTGCGTGGTAACTTTATTTTTATCACCTAGCTGCACCAGCTGTAGGAAAGCACGAGCCTGGTTGACCAATCATGAAGTTGCTTTTGACGAACACAATATTATCACGAGCCCATTAACTCACGATGAGTTAATGAAGATTTTGTCTTACACGGAAAATGGTACTGAAGATATCATTTCAACTCGTTCAAAAGTCTTTCAGAAGCTGAATATCGATGTGGATGATTTGACCATCAAGGAACTCATTCAATTGATTTCTGAATACCCAAATCTTCTTCGTCGACCTATCATTATGGACACCAAACGCATGCAAATTGGTTTCAACGAAGATGAAATTCGTGCCTTTTTGCCTCGTGATTATAGAAAGCAAGAATTGCGCCAAGCGACCATTCGAGCTGAAATTGAGGGTAACAATGACTAAAGGAAATTATTCCTACCCACTCGATCCATCATGGAGCACTGAGGAAATTACCACAGTGCTTCATTTTTTGAGTCAGGTAGAAAAAGCATACGAGAGCAAGGTTGACCGTGACCAACTCTTGCAAGCCTATAAGGCATTCAAAACCGTTGTTCCAGGCAAAGCGCCTGAAAAACAACTAGACAAGGCCTTTGAAGAAGCTAGCGGTTTTTCAACCTATCAAGCTGTCAAAGCTGCTAAAGCAAAAGATAAAGGATTTGTATCACTTGGAAAATAAACTGATTTTCGCCAAAGAAATCATCAAAGAAGCCGGTACTTTTATCAAAGAAAGTTTAAGTAAAACTATCACGGTCGAGGAAAAGACGGCTTTTGATGATTTAGTCACTAATATTGACAAACAAACACAAGATTTACTCGTGGCACGCATTAAATCTGCCTTCCCTTCAGACAATATTTTCGCTGAAGAAAATGGCTTGGTTCATAATATCAAAGATGGAAATGTCTGGGTCTTGGATCCTATTGATGGAACGGTCAATTTTATTGTCCAACAAGATAATTTTTGTGTTATGATTGCCTACTATGAAGAGGGGCAAGGAAAATTTGGCCTCATTTATAACGTCATGGCTGATCAACTTTTCTATGGTGGTGGCCAGTTTGATGTGTATTGTAATGACAAGTTGCTTCCAGCATATAAAAACCGACCTTTAGACCGTTGCCTAGTCGCTAGCAATGGAGCTATGTATGCTAAAAATTTTCACGGCTTAAAAGACCTTATTGATAAGACCTTAGGCGTTCGTGTCTACGGTGGTGCTGGTTTAAGCATGTCAAAAGTCCTATCTGGTCAAATTTTAGCTTACTTTTCAGTTATTTACCCATGGGACTATGCCGCAGCAAGTATTATGGGAGAAAAATTAGGTTATCACCTTGAGACCATTACTGGAGAACCACTGGATTATTCTAGTCGTCAAGCTGTGATGCTGGTCCCTAAAGACAGACTTGAAGAAATCAAGCATATTATGGGCTCAGAAAATTAATTTGAAACATAAAACCATACTGGACAAATCAGAACAGCAAGTTCTCTTGGTTAGTCCAGTTTTTTGATAGAAAGGAAACTATGCAATTTCCATCAGACTTTATAGAAAAATATAATAACCTCCTTAGAGATGAAGCTGAGGACTTCTTTGCATCTTTTGATCAAGAAGCCGTATCCGCCTACCGTACCAATCCTTTGAAAAAGCAACAGAAGGACTTTCCTGATGCTATCCCTGAAACACCTTGGGGCCATTACGGTAAAATTTCTGGAAAATCTGCCGATCATGCAACTGGTTTGGTTTATTCTCAGGAACCAGCTGCTCAAATGGTTGCTCAAGTGGCAGCCCCATCCAAGGGAAGTCGTGTCTTAGACTTGGCAGCTGCTCCAGGCGGAAAGTCTACTCATCTTCTTAGTTACTTAGATAATACAGGACTGCTGGTCAGCAATGAAATCAATCCAAAGCGTAGCAAAATTCTGGTTGAAAACATTGAGCGTTTTGGAGCGAGAAATGTTATTGTGACAAACACGTCAGCTGATAAACTAGCCAAAGTTTTCAAAAATTATTTTGATACGATTGTCTTTGATGGACCATGTTCTGGAGAAGGAATGTTTCGTAAAGATCCTGATGCAATCCAATATTGGCATAAGGAGTATCCTAGTGAACTGGCACAATTACAGAAGGACATCTTATCAGACGGTTTGAAAATGCTCGCTCCTGGTGGACAATTGATCTACTCAACCTGCACATGGTCTCCTGAGGAAAATGAAGGTGTTGTTGCTTGGATTTTAGAAAATAATCCTGATCTTGAATTGGTGGCAATCCCTAAATTGAATGGCATGAGTGATGGAATTGATTTTCCAGAAACAGCTCGAATGTATCCACACCATTTCAAAGGTGAAGGCCAGTTTGTGGCAAAATTCCAGGATAAGCGCGTGCCTGAGCAAACACGTATCAAAGAGGGAAAATCTAACCTAAACAAGGAGCAGAAGCAGCTTTGGGAAGATTTTGCAAAAAAACACCTTAAAACTAGACTGGATGGTTTGCTGCAAGTTTTTGGGGACAATCTCTACCTGCTTCCAAAAGGGCTCCCAGACCTTTCTAAAGTTAAAATCGCTCGTAACGGTTTGCATCTTGGTGTCTTCAAGAAAAAACGTTTCGAACCAAGTTTTGCTCTTGGAATTGCTTTAACATCTGATGAAGTTGTTTCAAGTATAGAGCTAAGTCAAGACCAGTTTGCCCAATACGTTTCTGGTAATGTGGTTACTCTAGATCAAATACATCCTAACGGTTGGTATCAGCTTTTAGTGGACGGCAATGGTTTTGGGTTTGCTAAAGTTGTTGGAAATACGGTTAAAAACTACTATCCTAAAGGATTAAGATTTCACATTTAAAAACCTGTAACCAAACTTTAATATGACTTAATTATCCTATACTTGTTATAATTAGATAGGTGTCTTTTAACAGCATATCTATGAGACACTTTTTTACTTATGTTACAAAATGTCGGAGGACAAAAATGAAAAAAACAAAAGTCCTTGCAGTGATTCTGTCACTGGCAATGGCCATGCTGGTTTTAACTGGCTGTGCCTCTTGGATTGACCGTGGCCAGTCCATTACAGCAGTTGGTTCTACGGCCCTTCAACCCTTAGTGGAGGCGGCAGCAGATGGGTTCGCTGAAAAGAACCCTGACAATATCGTTAACGTTCAGGGGGGCGGTTCTGGTACTGGACTTTCTCAAGTACAATCCGGTGCCGTCCAAATTGGTAACAGTGACCTTTTTGCCGAGGAAAAATCTGGAATCGATGCCAGTAAGCTTGTTGACTATCAAGTTGCTGTTGCTGGAATTGCAGTAATTACAAATAAAGAAGTCTCTGTCGATAACCTGACAAGCGAACAACTTCGCAAGATTTTCACTGGGGAAATCACAAACTGGAAACAGCTTGGTGGTAAAGACCTAGAGATTACTATTATTAACCGTGCAGCTAGCTCAGGATCACGCGCGACTTTCGATGCAGTGATTATGGACGGCAAATCGCCAATCCGTACCCAAGAGCAAGATTCTAATGGTATGGTTAAGTCAATCGTTGCTCAGACACCAGGTGCTATTTCCTACCTATCATTTGCCTACCTTGATGATTCTGTTAAAACATTGAAGTTAAATGGATTTGAACCAAAAGCTGAAAATGTTGCAACTAACGATTGGCCGATTTGGTCCTACGAACATATGTATACCAAGGGAAAACCGGATAGCTATACCAAACAATTCTTAGATTATATGATGAGTGACGAAGTCCAAGAAAACGTAGTCGCAAAAATGGGTTACATTTCCATCCATAGCATGAAAGTTACCAAGGATGCTGACGGCAAGGTTACAAAGAAGAGTGAGGAGTAAGCATGAAAAATGAAGAATTGGTGAAACAATTAACATCACCCTCTAAAAATTCACGCCTCGAAAAGTTTGGTAAAACAATCACTTTCCTTTGCCTGGCCTTGATTGTTTTCATCGTGGCGATGATTTTACTTTTCGTTGCTCAAAAAGGGCTGGCGACTTTCTTTGTCAATAAAGTTAGCTTGGTCGAGTTTCTCTTTAGTGGTGATTGGTCACCATCTGAAGGCAAATTCGGGGCACTACCAATGATTTTGGGATCATTCGTAGTGACTTTGCTTTCAGCCTTGGTTGCAACCCCATTTGCCATTGGAGCAGCCATCTTTATGACTGAGATTTCTCCTAAAGGGGCTAAATTCCTACAACCCGCTATTGAACTTTTGGTCGGGATTCCATCCGTTGTTTATGGATTTATTGGTCTCCAAGTCGTGGTTCCATTTGTTCGCTTAATTTTTGGTGGAACAGGTTTTGGTATTCTTTCAGGTACCTTTGTCTTGTTCGTCATGATTCTACCAACCGTAACCTTTATGACAACAGATACGCTTCGTGCAGTGCCTCGTCACTATCGTGAAGCTAGTCTAGCAATGGGGGCTACACGCTGGCAAACTATTTGGCGTGTGACACTTAATGCGGCTAAACCAGGTATTTTCACGGCCGTTATCTTTGGTATGGCCCGTGCCTTTGGTGAGGCTCTTGCCATCCAAATGGTTGTCGGAAATTCCGCAGTGATTCCAACTTCTTTAACAACACCAGCAGCAACATTGACATCTGTCTTGACTATGGGAATCGGGAATACAGTCATGGGTACTGTTTCAAACAATGTCCTTTGGTCTCTCGCCTTGGTGCTCTTATTGATGAGTCTTGGTTTCAATATGTTGGTGAAATTCATTACCCGTGAGAGAAAGAGAAATTATGAACGCTAAAAAAATTGATAAAATTGCCATCAGCACGCTTTATGTGATTGCTGGCATTATTGTAACAATCCTGGCAGCCTTGATTCTCTATATCTTGGTTCGCGGGATACCACACATCAGCTGGTCTTTCTTGACTAGTCGATCATCTTCCTACAAAGCTGGTGGAGGAATTGGGGTTCAACTCTACAACTCATTCTTCCTATTAGTTATTACTTTGATTATTTCTGTGCCTCTTTCAATGGGAGCTGGCATCTTCTTATCAGAATATGCTAAAAAAGGACGACTTACCAACTTTGTCCGTACCTGTATTGAAATCCTATCTTCACTACCTTCAGTGGTGGTCGGACTCTTTGGTTATTTGATTTTCGTTGTCCAATTTCAGTATGGATTTTCAATCCTATCAGGTGCCTTGGCCTTAACTGTCTTTAACTTGCCACAAATGACTCGTACGGTTGAAGATAGCTTAAGAACCGTTCACCATACCCAACGTGAAGCTGGCCTAGCTCTAGGTTTGTCTCGATGGGAAACTATCTGTCACGTTGTTGTTCCAGAAGCCTTACCTGGTATTGTTACTGGTATCGTTCTTGCTTCTGGTCGTATTTTCGGAGAAGCGGCAGCGCTTATCTATACAGCAGGTCAATCTGCACCAGCACTTAACTGGAGCGACTGGAATCCGCTTAGCATCTCTAGTCCAATTTCAATTTTCCGCCAAGCAGAGACACTTGCTGTTCACATCTGGAAGGTCAACTCAGAAGGTACGACACCTGACGCCACTGCAGTATCTGCTGGTTCAGCAGCAGTGCTCTTGATTTTCATTCTGATTTTCAACTTTGGTGCACGTCGTTTGGGAGCTTACCTCCATAAGAAATTAACATCCGCTTAAAGGAGTTATCATGACAAAATATAATTGGGACGAGCGTCATATTATTACCTTCCCAGAGAAGGAGCTCGCTCTTGAAACAAAGGACTTGCATGTCTACTATGGTCAAAAAGAAGCCATCAAAGGCATTGACATGCAATTCGAGAAAAATAAAATCACAGCTCTTATTGGGCCTTCAGGATGCGGTAAATCAACTTTTCTTCGTAGTCTAAACCGTATGAATGATACGATTGATATTGCCAAGGTTACTGGACAAATCCTTTATCAAGGAGTCGATGTTAACGCAAGTAATATCAATGTTTATGAAATGCGTAAACATATTGGAATGGTTTTCCAACGTCCAAACCCATTCGCAAAGTCTATTTACAGAAATATCACCTTTGCTCACGAACGTAAAGGTGTAAGAGATAAGCAAACCTTGGACGAGATTGTTGAAACATCACTTAAGCAAGCTGGACTTTGGGATCAAGTTAAAGATGACCTTCATAAATCTGCCTTTACCCTCTCAGGTGGTCAGCAGCAACGTCTTTGTATTGCAAGAGCTATTGCCGTGAAACCGCAGATTCTCCTCATGGACGAACCTGCAGCTTCATTGGACCCTGTAGCTACTATGCAGCTCGAAGAGACCATGTTTGAACTTAAGGAAGATTACTCTATTATTATCGTGACGCACAATATGCAACAAGCAGCGCGTGCTAGTGATTATACAGCATTCTTCTACCTTGGTGATCTTATCGAATATGATGAAACCAAGAAAATCTTCCAAGATGCTGCCCTACAGTCAACCAGTGACTATGTATCAGGACGCTTTGGATAGAAAGGAGCACTTATGACTGAACCAATCATTTCAATTAATGATTTATCGGTGTATTTCAATAAGAAAAAAGCCCTCAATAATGTGACAATGGATTTCTATCCAAATGAAATCACGGCCCTTATCGGTCCTTCAGGATCCGGGAAATCAACCCTGCTCCGTTCTATCAACCGAATGGGAGATTTAAATCCCGAATGGACACTTACTGGTGCTGTTTCATACAACGGTCACAATGTCTACAGTCCTCGAACAGATACCGTTGAACTCCGTAAAGAAATCGGAATGGTCTTCCAACAACCCAATCCTTTTCCAATGTCAATCTATGAAAACGTGGTTTATGGCCTTCGTATCAATGGTATCAAAGATAAGGCTGTTCTTGATCAAGCAGTAGAAGAATCACTAAAGGGTGCTTCAATCTGGGAAGAGGTTAAAGACCGTCTCCATGACTCAGCACTTGGACTTTCAGGAGGGCAACAACAACGTGTCTGTATTGCACGAGTGCTAGCCACATCTCCAAAGGTCATCCTTCTTGACGAACCAACGTCGGCCCTCGACCCTATATCCGCTGGTAAGATTGAGGAAACCCTCTATAACCTTAAAGAACAATACACCTTGTTGCTAGTCACTCGTTCTATGCAGCAGGCAAGTCGTATCTCACAACGAACAGCCTTTTTCCTTGATGGAGAGCTCATCGAGTATTCATCAACGAAAGACATGTTCCTAAATCCACAACATAAAGAAACTGAAGATTATATTACCGGTAAATTCGGTTAAGAAAGGACAGATTACTAAAAAAATTATGATGTTACGAACTCCCTTCGAAGAAGAATTAGAAAAACTCCACAACCAATTTTACGCTATGGGTACAGAGGTTGCAGCTCAGCTTAAGAAAGCTGTACGTGCCTTTATCAGCCATGACCGTGATTTGGCTAAGGAAGTCATTGAAAATGACGAAATCGTCAATAACTACGAAACCAAACTTGAGAAAAAATCACTTGAAATTATTGCTCTACAGCAACCTGTATCAAGTGATTTGCGTACAGTTATCACCGCACTTAAAGCATCTAGCGACGTTGAGCGTATGGGTGACCATGCCGTTGCTATCGCTAAAGCAACCATCCGCATTAAAGGTGAAGAGCGTTTAACTGATATTGAAGCTGAAATCAAGAAAATGGGGAAAGCAGTCCGCCACATGGTCGAAGATGCTCTAGATGTTTACTTGAACAGTGACGAACGACGCGCTTATGAAATCGCAGCTTCAGATGAAATCATTGATAACTATTTCCGTGATATTCAAGCTATGACAGTAGAAGGTGTTCGTAAGAATCCAGATGCTGCCTTCGCTGCCAAAGAATATTTCCAAGTACTTATGTATTTGGAACGTATCGGTGACTATGCCCGCAATCTCTGCGAGTGGGTTGTCTACCTCAAATCTGGTAAAATCATTGAACTGTAGGCAAAGCTTCCAATCTATGTTATAATGGGTTTGTATTGAATAATTCAGACCCTTTTCTTTTGTAAAAGAGTCTAATATCGAAACATTTGTCAGTCTGTTTCGATACGAAAAGTTAGATTAGGAGTATATACGTATGACAGCATCTGTTGCTCGTTTTATCGAAAGTTTCATCCCTGAAAATTACAATCTTTTCATGGACATTAATCGTTCTGAAAAGACCTTTACAGGGAATGTTGCCATTACAGGTGAAGCCCTTGATAACCATATCTCCCTTCACCAAAAAGACCTTACCATTAGTTCCGTTCTCTTGGATAATGAATCGTTAAACTTCCAAATGGATGATGCTAACGAAGCCTTCCATATTGAACTTCCAGAGACCGGTGTTTTGACGCTTGTCATTGAATTCTCTGGTCGCATTACAGATAATATGACAGGGATTTACCCATCATATTACAGCTACAATGGTGAGAAAAAAGAAATTATTTCAACGCAGTTTGAATCTCATTTTGCGCGTGAAGCCTTCCCATCTGTTGATGAACCAGAAGCTAAAGCTACTTTTGATTTCTCATTGAAATTTGATGCTGAAGAAGGCGATATCGCTTTGTCAAATATGCCTGAGATCAATAGCCATTTGCGTGAAGAGACTGGAGTTTGGACTTTTGAGACAACCCCTCGTATGTCTACATACCTCCTTGCCTTTGGTTTTGGAGCTCTTCAAGGTAAGACAGCGAAAACACAAAACGGTACTGAAGTTGGTGTCTTCGCTACAGTTGCACAAGCTGAAAACAGCGTTGACTTTGCCCTTGATATTGCCGTTCGTGTCATTGATTTCTACGAAGACTACTTCCAAGTCAAGTATCCTATCCCATTGTCATACCATCTCGCACTTCCTGACTTCTCAGCAGGTGCCATGGAAAACTGGGGACTTGTTACCTATCGTGAAGTTTACCTTCTTGTAGATGAAAATAGCTCAGCTGCAAGCCGTCAACAAGTAGCCCTTGTAGTTGCCCACGAATTGGCTCACCAATGGTTCGGTAACCTTGTTACAATGAAATGGTGGGATGATCTCTGGCTTAACGAAAGCTTTGCCAATATGATGGAGTATGTTTCAGTAGATGCCATTGAGCCTAGCTGGAATATCTTCGAAGATTTCCAAACAACTGGTGTGCCTCATGCCCTCCAACGTGATGCTACAGACGGTGTTCAGTCTGTCCACATGGAAGTCAATCACCCAGATGAGATTAATACCCTCTTTGATAGTGCTATCGTTTATGCTAAAGGTAGCCGTCTCATGCATATGCTTCGCCGTTGGTTAGGTGACGAAGCCTTTGCTAAAGGACTTAAAGCTTACTTCGAAAAACATCAGTACAACAACACTATTGGACGAGATCTCTGGAATGCCCTCTCTGATGCTTCTGGTAAAGATGTCTCTAGTTTCATGGATACTTGGTTGGAGCAACCAGGTTACCCTGTTGTTAGTGCAGAAGTAGTTGACGACACTCTTATTCTTAGTCAAAAACAATTCTTCATTGGTGAACATGAAGATAAAGGTCGTCTTTGGGAGATTCCATTGAACACAAACTGGAAGGGGCTCCCAGACACACTCTCAGAAGAACGTATTGAGATTCCAAATTATAACCAGCTTGCTACTGAAAATAAAGGAGCTCTTCGCCTTAATACAGCAAATACAGCACATTACATCACAGATTATCAAGGTGAACTCTTGGACCAACTCTTAGAGGAATTTGCTAACCTTGATACTGTAAGTAAACTTCAGATTTTGCAAGAACGCCGTCTTCTTGCTGAAAGCGGCCGTATCTCGTATGCAAGCCTAGTCGCTCTTCTTGATCTTGTCGAAAAAGAAGAAAGCTTCTTGATTGCTCAAGCTAAGTCTCAAATCCTCGCTGGTTTGAAACGCTTTATCGATGAGGATACAGAAGCAGAAGTGCATTACAAGGCTTTAGTACGTCGTCAATTCCAAAACGACTTTGAGCGTCTTGGTTTCGATGCCAAAGATGGAGAATCAGATGAAGACGAAATGGTTCGTCAAACAGCTCTTAGCTACTTGATTCAAGCAGACTATCAACCAGCAGTCCTTGCGGCCGCAAGTGTTTTCCAAGCTCATAAAGAGAACATTGAAAGCATCCCTGCAAGTGTCCGTGGTCTCGTTCTCATTAACCAAATGAAACAAGAAAACAGTCTAACTCTTGTTGAAGACTATGTCAATGCATATGTAACAACAAATGATAGTAATTTCCGTCGTCAATTGACTCAAGCAGTTTCATACCTTAAAAACCAAGAAGGTCTCGACTACGTGCTAGGTCAGCTTAAAGACAAACATGTCGTTAAACCTCAAGATTTGTACCTATGGTATATGAATTTCCTCAGCAAATCATTTGCACAAGAAACCGTTTGGAACTGGGCGAAAGATAACTGGGATTGGATTAAGGCAGCCCTAGGTGGCGATATGAGCTTTGATAGCTTTGTTAATATCCCAGCAGGAATCTTTAAAACGCAAGAACGTCTTGATCAATATATTGCTTTCTTCGAGCCACAAACAAGTGATAAAGCCTTAGAACGTAATATCTTGATGGGAATTAAGACAATTGCCGCACGAGTAAACTTGATTGAAAAAGAAAAAGCAGCCGTTGAATCTGCCCTTAAAGATTATTAATAAGTAAAACAAGCTTTCCATGGAGGAGAGTTTGTTTTTTGTGTGTAATATTTTACATAAATTTAGTTATGTTTATGTATGATCATAAAACACTTTTAGCATAATTAAATTTATGTAAACTAAGAAATAACCACTCCAAATAGGAATGGTTAGACTAGGGTAATTATAAATTATCTAGAGCATTTTTTTGCTCATCATTGACGATATGAGTATAAAGATCAGTGACCTGAGTGGAAGCATGGCCAAGTTGGTGGCTAACTAAAACTTGAGACTTGGTAGCATCATAAAGACGTGTTGCCAGAGTGTGTCGTAGTTTATGGGGAGTCACACGTATCTTGAAATCCTGAGAATATTTGGCAACCATTTTTTCGATACTTGAAGCATCAATACGGTTTGGAACCCCTCGATATTCCGTTAAAAATAGGGCAAGGTCTTGCTTTTCAGCCTTATAGCGTTTATCACGTATACTAAGATAATTCTCAAGATAAGGTTTTGCAAAACTTGCTACATTAACTGAGTCTCGTTTGCCACCTTTTCGAGTAACATCAATGACCATCATTTTCAAATTGATATCTTTAGGGTCCAGGTTAACAGCCTCAGAAAGTCGAACCCCTGAAGCCAGTAGCAAGGCTATTATCGCTAAATCACGTTCTTTATTCTTGTAAAACGAAGATTTTGCGCGATTTGAGAGCTTAACTTCGTATTCATTTTCAACATAATCAAGAAATTCCATGGTTTCATCGCCTAGAAAGAGTTTCTGCTTGATATTCTCAGCACGTGCAGCTAGAGTTTCTTTCTTTTTCTTAGTAGAAACTTTTTTCATGACGTTACGATAGAAATATGGCTCACCGTCAGGACCCTCGACCTCCTCAGTTAAATACTTATAGAGACTAGATAGAGCGGAAAGCGTACGGTTAATGGTTGTTTGAGAAACTCCCTGTTTCTTGGAATAGGTATTTAAGGACGGACGTTCACGTAGATAGAGCACAAATGACTCCATGTCTTTTTTAGTTAGATTTTCCAGGGTTTTGATGTCAATTGAGGCAATATCATGAGCATCTGAAATACCTGAGTCAATCAACCAGTCAAAAAAGCGTTTATATTCCTTTAGGTATTCGTATAAGGTCGTAAAAGAATATGGAACCGATAGTTTAGACTGATAATACTCCAAGACAAACCAAGGCATAAGAGATTTGTATTCTTCAATTTTTTCGAGTAAGAGTTCACGTTTCATTTGTTTTTTTCTCCAAAATTACTTAATAGAAGTATATCACACCCTTATCTTTCTTTCAAGAAAATTACAGTTTTTCGGAAAGATGTTATAGGATGTTTTCTCTTAGAGGCTTTATGGTTTAATAACCAAAAAAATTTTTTAAGCCAATTATACTCGATTATGTACTTTATTTAAGTGAACACTGGAATTTTTTACTACTCTCAATTCAGGTGAAAATGTACTTTATTTAAGTG
>NZ_JACLQM010000049.1:0-1127 GCF_016648655.1 Streptococcus sp. 17.1 | reverse complement strand
AAGCCCAACCGTTTGATGTCTTTAATCAACTTGTTAGTAGCTTCCAGTTTTGCGTTTGAATAGTCTGTTTCTAGTGCGTTTTGGATGTATTGCTTATGTCTAAGAAAAGTCCTAAAGACAGTTTGAAAGTAGTGATTGATCTTGCTCCTATTTTCCTCTATCAGCCCAAAGAATTCATCTACTCTCTTCTCCTGAAATTGAAAAAGCAAGAGCTGATAAAGTGTATAGTAGTCGGTAAGCTCTTCTGAAAAGTCTAGTGTCTTCGCAACGACTTCATGTGGTGCTAAAGTTTGACGGAAAGTCTTTGAATAGAAAGAGTTGAGAGATAACTTACAGCTGTCCTTTTGGAAGAGTCGCCAGTGATTTTTCAAGGCTCGATAGGGTAGTGACTTCTTATCGAATTGGTTCATAATTGCAATTCTTGTCTTTAAAAAGGCTCGACTAAGGTGCTGGATGATGTGGAAACGATCAAGAACGATTTTTGCGTTTGGAAAGAGTCTGCGGGCTAGTGGGATGTAGGCTCCAGACATATCCATCGTGATAAACTGCACCTTTTGGCGAGCTTTTAATGGATACTTCAAAAAGTAGTTTCGTATAGAGGTTTGGCAGCGATTATCAAGGATGGTTATGAGTTTGTTTGTCTCATAGTTCTGAGCCACAAAAGCCAATTCCCCTTTCTTGAAACCAAATTCATCCCAGGACATGACCCTTGGGAGTTTGTCAAAATGTTCCTTGAAAGTAAACTGATCAAGCTTACGATAGACGGTAGAGGTCGACACACGAAGTCTTCTGGCAATATCTGTTAGTGACATCTTCTCAGTTAGGAGTTGTGCAACTTTTTGACGGACTAGATTTGAGATTTGGCAGTTTTTCTCAACGATAGATGTCTTAGCTACCGTGACTCTCTTACAACTTTTACACTGGAAACGGCGTTTCTTCAGACGTAGCAGTGTAGGCGTTCCAGCTTGTTCGAGAAGAGGAATTTTAGAAGGCTTTTGAAAGTCATAATTGATCATCTTTCCTTGGCAGTGAGGACATGATGGTGCAGGGTAATCAAGTTTTGCTTGAATCTCGATATGAGTGTCAGTTTCAAAAACAAGTGAAATCTTGATATTTTGGTCTTTAAT
>NZ_JACLQM010000048.1:0-1297 GCF_016648655.1 Streptococcus sp. 17.1 | reverse complement strand
ACAGCAAAAGACGCTTCAAACAACACATCAGCACCAACTACAGCAACTGTAGCGAAAGCCGATGATAAGACAGCGCCAGACGCCCCAGTTGTGAACCCAGTTAAGGCTGGCGACACAGCCGTAACAGGTACAGCTGAAGCAGGTTCAACCGTCGAAGTCACTCTTCCAGATGGCACTAAAGCAACTGCAACAGCTGACCAAGATGGTAACTTCAGCGTTCCAGTCAGCGGTTTGGAAGAAGGTCAAACTGTATCTGTGACAGCAAAAGACGCTTCAAACAACACATCAGCACCAACTACAGCAACTGTAGCGAAAGCCGATGATAAGACAGCGCCAGACGCCCCAGTTGTGAACACTGATCTTACAGGTAAAGCAGGTACTCGTACTCCAATCGATGTTATTGCTGAACCAGGTGCTAAGATTGAATTGTTCGACAAAGACGGTAACAAGATTGGTGAGGCTACTGCTGATGAAATGGGTCACGCAATAGTAGTACCAACGGTTAACATTCCAGAAGGTAATGTAACAGCGAAAGCGACAGACCTATCAGGTAATGTCTCAGATGCTAGCGCTCCAATGCTTGCAACAAGGGGTGGGTCAACAGATACCTTTAATAATGCTAAAGGTTCCGTTGTTGCCCAAACGACTGTGAAACCATCACCAGTTGTAGATGTTCAGGCAGTGGATTCATCAGATAAGCACATGAATCTTAAAGCAACAGCGACTATTTCAGCAGCTCAAAAAGATACTTCTACCCTTCCAGCGACAGGAGAAGAAGCATCAACTGCAGCTGTAGTACTAGGAGGAGTTCTTGCAGCATTTGGACTTACCTTGGCAGGTAAGCGTAAAAAAGAAGACTAAGATAAATTAAAAAACTTGTAGAAGTGATTTATTAAGTCATCTGAGTTTTCAAACAAAGAGACTCATCCCAAAATTGGGGTGAGTCTTTTTTTATTTGTTATGACAGGGAGATAATACTAACTTAGGTAATTCGTTCATTTATTTGTTATCTTTTTCTTTAAATAGTTTTAGAGTGTTTCTTAAATATAAACTAAAACTTTTGAAATTGTTATGTAATTATGACTTTTCAAAATTGTATTGCAAGTAGCAACAGCTTTCTTACTCTATAATAAGACTTTTTAATCTGGTACTTGTAATAAAGATTTTTTTTAAAAGTAAAATAATTTATTTATCAAGTTTTTTATAGTTTTATTTTTCATTCTGTTGTCAAATCTATAATTTTAATATATTAAATGTTATTTTATCTTTTTTTAAAAATAGACAAAATCTGTATTAA
>NZ_JACLQM010000047.1:0-1456 GCF_016648655.1 Streptococcus sp. 17.1 | reverse complement strand
TTGGGTCAAAGAGTAATCGTAAAGTTTGTTATGCGTAATGAGGTAATACATTGTTCGAATGAGACGATGTATAGAGGCAATCGTATGTGGCTTAGTTGAAGCTATTGTCGATTGTCTTTTTCGTTTCTCATAAAAGTCAGCGATATGGCAGGGATTAGTATGACTAGCTGAAGCGATGTTGTGAATGCACTTGAACAAGATTTTTCTGGCATAGGGATTACCTCGTTTAGTGATGTGTTCCTTGGCGAGAAAGTTCCCAGATTCGTAGTGTCTCAGGTCAATGCCAATAAAAGCGTTGATTTGATTGGAAGACTGAAAGCGACGAATATCTCCCAATTCGCCAATGATAGATGTCGCTGTGGTTTCTGCGATGCCAGGAATTGACCGTAAGATGTCATACTCTGGTAAAGGCTGAGCTAGAGCTACCATGTCGTTTAAGACAACTTGTCTGCGTTCAGAAAGACGAAGCAATTCTTGAGCATAGTAACGAACCTCTTCAAGCATCGGAGAGGTATTCTTGACCGCACAAAAAGATTGTTTAGCGAGTTTTATAAGTTTATCAGTCAGGTAAGTAATACGCTTTTCAGAGATGCGTTTGGAGGTGGATTGACGGACAATCTCACACAAGTTACTTTGAGATAGGCTTAATACAAACTCTTTGCATGGAAAAGCCATCACTAGGTTCCAATATTGCTCTCCAGTAGGTGTGGATAATAGAGTTTCCAATTCAGGAAAGGTGACTTGTAGGACCTTGTGCAGACGGTTTTTAGTTCGAACAAGATCTTCTGTCATATTTTGATAGAAACGGCTTAAATCACGTAGGTGTTGATAAACTTCTTCCTGAACGTAAGTTGGTTTACGATTGTGTACAAGCTGAGATTTAGCCAACTTTTCAGCGTCAATTTTATCTGTTTTACGAACTCGCAGACTGTCCAATTGTTTCTTAGCTTCCAGTGGATTTAGCCGTGTGTAAGCGTAACTATATTCCTCGAGAAAGGCTTGAAGACGTCGAGAATAGACACCTGTAGCCTCAAATATAATCTCAGGGTTATGAACAGTTTTCAAGTCCCCCAATAGGCGATTGAAGCCAATGGCATCATTGAGTATGGTGTAGCCATGAACCTTCTCACCGTTGACTAAAATTGCCACCTCAGAACTTGTTTTACTGACATCAATTCCAAATACTGCACGCATGACATTACCTCTTTTGTCTTGAATAATTCCATGTTTTAGTGATTTTATTTTCAATACGCGACGTTTAGCGTCCTACATACTTTGATCAAACTCCACCTAAAACAAGGTGTCTTGCCAGTTTGTCAAGCGACGTCTAGCGCCATAGAGCCCTACGACTTTACAAGACACCACTACTTTAACATAAAGAAAAAGTAGTGAGTACTCTCTCCCGTCGGAGATTTCTTCACTACTAATCTTAGTATGTTTGTCAACTGTAGTGGGT
>NZ_JACLQM010000046.1:0-1940 GCF_016648655.1 Streptococcus sp. 17.1 | reverse complement strand
AGTGTTACAACTGAGAATTCGTCACCAACAACTAGTGATACTGATACCCCTAATTCTCAAGTTCCCTCTGCTGAAAAGAATATCACGGGTGGTCAATGGTATAGTGATGAACAAGGCAATTGGCATTACAAAAAAGATGACAAGGATCTGACAGGTCCAAACCTAATTGATGGACAGCATGTCTATTTTGACAAGGATGGTAAACAGGTCAAAGGAAACTTTGCCCAAGATGGACATTATTATGATGGTGAACTTGGACATCTAACAACTGAATCTTTTGTTACTACTGGCGATAACCACTGGTATTATGTAGATAAGACAGGTGAAAAAGTGACTGGCCTTCAAGAAATTGGAGACAAAACTTACCACTTTAATGACAAGGGGCTTCAAACAAAAGGGCAAAGAGTGGTTGTTGATGGAAAAGGATATTATTTCCATCCTGAAAATGGCGAACTTTGGAATAATAAGATTGCCCTCTACCATAGTACTCGCTACATTAACGGAACCAGCGACGACATTTATTACTACTATGACAATGACGGTAATATTTACACTGGCCCTAAAACCATCGACGGTAAAGAGTACTACTTCCAACCAGACATGGTCTATTATTCTAAATTCAAGAATCCTGATGGTACTGAAAGTTATTACAATGAACAGGGACAAAAAGTCTATAATGGCTGGGGTAAAATCAGATACATGTACCTGAGAGGATACCTCTGGACACCTTCTGTTTATGCTGATGAAAATGGACATGTTGTCCATGGATTCAAGCGAATTAATGGACAACTCTACTATTTTGATGAATCTGGTTCACTAAGAGATGATGTCCCTGGCAGCCCAAACCCACTGTTCCAAGTTGATGGAAACTGGTACTATGCTCAGTTTTCTAAATACATTAACGGCGTAAGAGGTGCTATCCTCACCAATGCTTTCACTTTTATTGCTGTAGATGATAGATACCCAACATCAATTGCAGATGAAAATGGTAAATTGACTCCAGTTACAGCCAAAAATAGTTATGTTACTGCTGGAGGTAAATGGTACTATGTTGATAAATCTAGTTATCCTTTAAAGGGCGAACAAGTGATAGATTATGTCAATGTCTACTTCCGTGATGACTATTCTCAAGTTAAAGGTGACTTTGCGCCAAACGGCCATTATTATGATAAAGATAGTGGAGCCCTCGTTACCAACCGTTATGTCGAAAAAGATGGCAAGTGGTACTATGTCAATGATAAGGGCGATAAATTAATTGGTGCTCAAACTATAGATGGTGTAGAAGTCTATTTTGATAAAGACGGTGTCCAAGCCAAAGGTATTTTTGCCAATGCTGATCATTTTTATGACAAAGACACAGGTGCTGCTGTCCGAGACCAAATCGTCGAAGTCGATGGCAAACGCTATTATGTTGGTCAAGATGGTAGAAAAGTTTACTCAGGAACACATATTGTTCATGGTGAAGAAGTGAATCTTATCGTTGGAGATGGTCATCAAGGCTTCGGAGAATTCACATACTACGCAGATAGTGGAGACTATATCGGATTTGATGGTAAAAAGGTTACAAAAGCTGGTTTCGTTAAAACCAAAGATAATCACTGGTATTATTTAGACGGTAAGGGAAACAAATTAGTCTCCGTTCAAGTTATCGATGGCGAACTCTACTACTTTGGACTTCCTACTCGTAAATACTACTACGGAATGCAAAGTAGAGGTGAGCTCATCTATGCGTATTACAGTGATACTATCCCTAACAGCAGCCACATCTACTATCTGGATGAAGCAACAGGCGCTGCTCTTAAAAATCAGTACCATGAATGGGAAGGTAGTTGGTATTACTTTGGTCCAAACTGGTACGCCTTGACCGGTGAACAAACCATTGACAATGTCCCAGTCTACTTCCACAGTAACGGTAAACAAGCCAAAGGTGAACTAGTCAC
>NZ_JACLQM010000045.1:0-2447 GCF_016648655.1 Streptococcus sp. 17.1 | reverse complement strand
GTCCTATTATAGCGCTATTTTAGAGACTTTCAAGAAAATATAAGAAATTTAGACAAAAATAAGAAAACGATTACATAGGAAAGCGAGTAAATGGCAAATGTCACAATTTTTGCAATCATAGGAACTTAAAAAATAAAAAAATCCAGGACCTGTGCCCTGGATAAGGAGATTATGAAAAAGAAAAGTTTTAGGATGATTATAGTATATAGAGCAGAGCCTAAAGTTTTCTTAAAGTAAGGAATAGCTTAAACTTTAGTCGCGTTACCATTTTCATCAAAATGATAAGTTACACCTTTGATAGTACGTGTTTGGTTAGTGACGAGTTCACCAGAGTTTTCATCGTAGTAGTGACCATCTGGTGCAAAAGCGCCTTTAACTTGTCTACCATGATTTTTATCGAAGTAAAGTTGTTGTCCATTAATCTGAACGGCACCAGTAGCTGCTGAACCATCCGCATAGAAGTAGTACCAGTAATTACCCCATTGATAGAAACGATTTTTAATTGCTCTACCGTCATGACCGAAGTAGTAGATTTTACCATCGATGTAATTAATACTGTCTTGCCACATGTCACCCAGTTGGGTGTACTTATAGGCACCTCCTCGACGGAAGTAATATAAATCACCATTGATTTCATGAAGTCCAAGGACTTTGTTACCTTTCTCGTCAAGATAGTAAGTTAAGCCTCTGTTATCTTTAACAAACCCAGCTTTGGTTACTTTGCGACCATTATCTTTATCGTAATAGTACTCAGGCATATAGACGCCATCTTGACCAAATCCTCCTTTAGCTTGTACCCCTCGATAGTTGAAGAAGACATCTTGTCCATCGATATTTCGAGCTCCCTTGACTGGCTTACCGTCTTTACCTACATAGAACCAATTACCCATGTATTCAACATAACGATTGGTTACAAGATTTCCAGAATTAATATCGTAGAATGCGTATAAATCACCGTAGGAATCACCATAAGCACCTTTAACCTGTTGACCATTGTCGCGGAAAAATAACTTTTGACCGTTAATGATTTGAGCACCAGTGAGGTTGTCTCCATTTACGTTCTTATAATACCAGTTTCCATTATCGTCGCTATAATAACCATTTGGGTTAGGAGCATCCATACCTACGCCGTTTTCATCAAATCGATAGGTCATACCATTAATTGTTAGAGTGGTGTTAGAGACGCGTGCTCCAGAATTAGGATCATAGTAGCGAAGAACACCATTGTCGAGAACAAGCTCTCCCTTAGCTTGACGACCATTAGCATATAGGTAAACGATTTGACCGTCTATATTGACTTCACCATCTTGAGGACGAATAGCATTTCCATCTGCACCATAATAGTACCAGCCATCATTTTCTTGGACATAGCGATTTTTAACGGCTTGACCAGTAACTGAGTCAAAATAGTAGCGACGGGTAATATTAGTAGGGGTACCAAAACCATAAGTACGTGGTGAATTTTGCCCTTCTTCTAGTAAAATGCTGATTCCTTTTTGTAGGACGCCGGTATCAACAGGAGAGGCAGCTTCACGTGCTTTAAAATAGTAGATATTACCATCAATTTCACGTATTCCTGTAAATTTAGAACCATCGTTCTTGATGTAAAAGGTTTGGCCTTTTTTATTCTGAACTAGACCTTCTTTTCGGACCCTTGCACCAGAGTTAGAGTCGTAATAGAAAGTTTGATCTGGATAGCTATAGTCCTCTCCGCTAAAGTCACCTTTGATTTGAACACCTTTATAATCGAAGTAGACTTCTTGACCATTGATAGTTTGTTCTCCAGTGAGTGGATAGCCATCTTTACCTAAATAGTACCAATTACCTTGGGATTCAAGGTATCGATTCGTCCATAGTTGCCCAGTATCAACATCGTAGTAACGAAATAGATTATTATTCCTATCGAGTAAAGGCCCCTTAACTTGTTGCCCATTACTGCGGAAATAAACATTTTGGCCATCGATAGTCTGTTCGCCTACGAGGTTTTTACCACTAGAATCTTTATAATACCAGTTGCCTTGGTCATCGCTATAGTATTGACCACCGGTGACATTTGTTTCACTATTGGTATCTGCGGTTGCTGTTGCAGTCTCATTGGCAGCCCGGTCTGTAGTTACAGCTTCGCGTGTTTGGCCTGAGGCTGATTCTGCAGGTGATTGACTTTCACTTGCAGTTATTGAAGCTGTTTCACTGGCAGTTTCAGAGCTTGCAGCAGAAGTTGTGGCTTGTTCTGAGACATTTGTAGTGCTTTCAGTGCTGGCTGCCTTTTCGGTAGTAGCAGGAGCTTCGACAACCTTAGTTTCTACGAGGTCTGCTGTGGTTTCCACATTGGTTGTGGTAGCAGTAGTTGCATCAAGGTTTGATGTGTTGTCAGCTTTAGCTTCCTCAGCGAAGGCAGGTCTTGCGATAAAGGCAAAACTTGCAAGAGCAGTTGCACATGAGAATGC
>NZ_JACLQM010000044.1:924-2813 GCF_016648655.1 Streptococcus sp. 17.1 | reverse complement strand
ATTCCAGCAGGAAATGTAACAGCCAAAGCGACAGATGCATCAGGTAACACCTCAGACGCAAGTGATCCAAAAGTAGCAACAGATACAACAGCGCCAGCGAAACCAGTAGTGAATACAGACCTCACAGGAAAAGCAGGCACTAAGCCATCAGTTGAAGTGAGTGCAGAACCAGGTTCAACTGTTGCCCTTTACGATAAAGATGGTAACAAAATTGGTGAAGGAACGGCTGCTAGCAATGGTAAAGTAACCATTACCCCAACTGTAGCAATTCCAGTAGGTAATGTAACAGCCAAAGCGACAGACCCATCAGGAAACACCTCAGATGCGAGTGATCCAAAAGTAGCGACAGATACTACAGCTCCAGCGAAACCAGTAGTGAATACAGACCTCACAGGCAAAGCAGGCACTAAGCCATCAGTAGAAATAACTGCAGAACCAGGTTCAACTGTTGCTCTTTACGACAAAGATGGTAACAAGATTGGTGAAGGAACGGCTGCTAGCAATGGCAAAGCAACCATCACGCCAACCGTTGATATTCCAGTAGGTAATGTAACAGCGACAGCGACCGATCCATCAGGAAACACATCAGACGCAAGTGATCCTAAAGTAGCAACCGACACCACAGCCCCAGCGAAACCAGTAGTTGCTACAGACCTCACAAGCAAAGCCGGCACTAAGACACCGGTTGAAGTGAGTGCAGAACCAGGTTCAACTGTTGCCCTTTACGATAAAGATGGTAACAAGATTGGTGAAGCGACAGCAGGCGCAGATGGCAAAGCAACTGTTACCCCAACTGTTGATATTCCAGTAGGTAATGTAACAGCCAAAGCGACAGATCCATCAGGAAATACCTCAGATGCAAGTGATCCTAAAGTAGCGACAGATACAACAGCGCCAGCGAAACCAGTAGTGAATACAGATCTTACCGGTAAAGCAGGCACTAAGCCATCAGTAGAAGTAACTGCAGAACCAGGTTCAACTGTTGCTCTTTACGATAAAGATGGCAACAAGATTGGTGAAGCGACAGCAGGAGCAGATGGTAAAGCAACAATCACGCCAACTGTTGCTATTCCAGCAGGAAATGTAACAGCCAAAGCGACAGATCCATCAGGAAATACATCAGACGCAAGTGATCCTAAAGTGGCGACAGATACAACAGCTCCAGCGAAACCAGTTGTGAACACAGACCTTACCGGTAAAGCCGGAACTAAGCCATCAGTAGAAGTGAGCGCAGAACCAGGCTCAACTGTTGCCCTTTACGACAAAGATGGTAACAAGATTGGTGAAGCTACAGCAGGCGCAGATGGCAAAGCAACGATTACGCCAACCGTCGACATTCCAGCAGGAAATGTGACAGCGACAGCGACGGACCCAGCCGGAAATACCTCAGACGCAAGTGATCCAGCGAAGGCAACTACAGGCGCTGATACAGAAGCGCCAGTGAAACCAGTAGTCGCTACAGACCTCACAGGAAAAGCAGGTACTAAGACACCGGTTGAAGTCAGCGCAGAACCAGGTTCAACTGTTGCCCTTTACGATAAAGATGGTAACAAGATTGGTGAAGCGACAGCAGGCGCAGATGGCAAAGCAACAATCACGCCAACCGTTGCTATTCCAGCAGGCAATGTGACAGCGACAGCGACAGATGCAGCTGGTAATACATCAGTTGCAAGTGATCCTAAAGTAGCGACAGATACCACAGCCCCAGCGAAACCAGTAGTGGATACAGACCTTACCGGTAAAGCCGGTACTAAGACTCCAGTTGAAGTAACTGCAGAACCAGGTTCAACTGTTGCTCTTTACGATAAAGATGGCAACAAGATTGGTGAAGCAACAGCTGATGAAAATGGTAAAGCTACGATCACACCAACTGTAGCAATTCCAGCCGG
>NZ_JACLQM010000044.1:0-824 GCF_016648655.1 Streptococcus sp. 17.1 | reverse complement strand
GACCCAGCAGGAAACACTTCAGATGCCAGCGATCCAATGGTAGCAACAACTGATACAACAGCTCCAGCTAAACCAGTTGTCGCTACAGACCTTACTGACAAAGCAGGTACTAAGACTCCGGTTGAAGTGAGTGCAGAACCAGGAACTAAGGTTGAATTGTTCGATAAAGACGGCAACAAGATTGGTGAAGCAACAGCTGATGAAAATGGTAAAGCTACGATCACACCAACTGTAGCAATTCCAGCCGGTAATGTAACAGCGAAAGCGACAGACCCAGCAGGAAACACTTCAGATGCCAGCGATCCAATGGTAGCAACAACTGATACAACAGCTCCAGCTAAACCAGTAGCGAACACAGTTAAAGCTGGTGACACAGCAATCACAGGTACAGCCGAAGCAGGCTCAACAGTAGAAGTAACGCTTCCAGATGGCTCTAAAGTATCGGCTAAAGCTGGTCAAGATGGTAACTTCAGTGTACCAGTCAGCGGTTTGAAGGAAGGTGACACAGTTTCTGTCACTGCAACAGATGATGCAGGCAACACATCAGCACCAACTACAGCAACAGTAGCGAAAGCCGATGATAAGACAGCACCAGACGCACCAGTTGTGAACACAGTTAAAGCAGGCACTACAGCAGTAACAGGAACAGCCGAAGCAGGCTCAACAGTAGAAGTCACTCTTCCAGATGGCTCTAAAGTATCGGCTAAAGCTGATCAAGATGGTAACTTCAGTGTACCAGTCAGCGGCTTGAAGGAAGGTGACACAGTTTCTGTCACTGCAACAGATGATGCAGGCAACACCTCTAACCCAACATCAGTGACTGT
>NZ_JACLQM010000043.1:2360-2959 GCF_016648655.1 Streptococcus sp. 17.1 | reverse complement strand
ACTAGCTGACTCTCATGCACTTGCAGAGTCTGAAGCACTTGCTGAGTCTGATGCTCTTGCTGAGGCTGACGCACTTGCTGACTCAGATGCACTTACAGAGGCTGACGCACTTGCTGAGGCTGACGCACTTGCTGAGGCTGAAGTACTTGCTGACGCTGAGGCGCTTGCTGAAGCCGAGGCACTTGTTGACTCAGACGCACTTGCTGATTCTGATGTACTTGTTGAGGCTGACGCACTTGCTGACGCTGACGCACTTGCTGAAGCTGATTCTGAAGTACTTGCTGATTCTGATGTACTTGCTGACTCTGAAGCACTTGCTGAAGCCGAGGCACTTGCTGACTCAGACGCACTTGCTGACTCTGAAGTACTTGCTGAAGCTGACGCACTTGCTGAAGCTGACGCACTTGCTGACTCAGACATTTGCTGACTCTTTGATTGACTCTGAGACAAGCTTATTCGAGCTGAGGCGCTAGCAGATCTACTTGCACTTGTCGATAAAGATTGACTTATCGAACTAGACAAACTTTGCGATCTTGATGTACTCAATGAAGCACTTGTACTTGCTGATTGTGATAGTCGCTGACTCGTTGATTGACTCT
>NZ_JACLQM010000043.1:0-2260 GCF_016648655.1 Streptococcus sp. 17.1 | reverse complement strand
AGATCTACTTGCACTCGTCGATAAAGATTGACTTATCGAACTAGAAAGACTTTGCGATCTTGATGTACTCAATGAAGCACTTGTACTTGCTGATTGTGATAGTCGCTGACTCGTTGATTGACTCTGTGACAAGCTTGTTCGAGCTGAGGCGCTAGCAGATCTACTTGCACTCGTCGATAAAGATTGACTTATCGAACTAGAAAGACTTTGCGATCTTGATGTACTCAATGAAGAACTTGTACTTGCTGATTGTGATAGTCGCTGACTCGTTGATTGACTTATTGAGCTTGATAAACTTTGCGAATTAAATGCACTCAATGAAGAACTTGTACTCACCGATTGTGATATTCGATGACTTGTAGATTGACTCTGGGATAAGCTTGTCCGCAATGATTCGCTAGTGGATAAAGATCTGCTAGTTTCATTTGACTTTCTAATCGATTCTGAGGCCACTGTCGAAAGAGATTGCGAAACTGACTTCGAAGTAGCCTGACTCTTAGAGACAGAATTTGAAACTACCGTGGACTGAACAATAGATAAACTTTGTGAGAGACTACGGGATTGACTAGTAGTATCTGATTCAACAATTTTACCATTTAAATAGTTAGTAAAAGTAGGATCATCGTCCGCACCTACATAAGGTGTAAAGGTAAAGGAAGTATCTTCACCATTGATAGGAACAGTCCACGTTGAGGTTAATCCATAGCCTTGTCTTGCAAAGTAGCCGGTTAGTTGTGCACCATTTGCCCATGTATATCCAGGATTCTTGGCATCAATAGGAGTAGTATTATCTCTAAGCCTATTGTTATTTGTAAATCTAGCCCCTGAAGAATCGGTAAGATAACTTGTTACACTTGATGGTGTACCCAAACCTTTCCCAAGTGTAAACATTGGTTGTGTCGAATTCGCACCTGTTCCAGTATTATATAGTGTGTGGTTATATCCTATTTTTGTATGTTTCTCGATTGTCGAGGTTGCTGGATTATCATATGAAATATTATAGACAAATGTGAGTTTCTTTCCATCGTTTTTCACTGTCAATTTATAATAGATTGGGACATTATAAACCGTATCTGTTCCACTTCCTATATAAACCTTAGTTTCACCAGTCGCAAGGTTAAGGTTTGAAGTAATAGCAGGGCTACCATTTACTGTAGAATTCCCGTTGAAACCTGCATTTGTAATCTTGGTCATCATACCCTCAACGGCTTCACCAAGACGCTCACGTTGTTCTGCGTAAGCAGCATTTGATGCTGATGCAGCAAGCAAGGTTGTTGATTTGGCAACTTCTTCCTGAACTGACGCAATAGCTGTTTGGATTTCAGCTTTCGCAGCTGCATCTGTTAATTTTGCTTGGTAATTTTTAGCAATATTAACGAGCAATTCCGCTTCTGAAACGTTTTGATCTAAGATTGTCTTTTCATCTTCTTGAGTCGCTGTCTCAGAGGTAGCTGAACTTGTTGAAGTTGCTGATTCAGAAACTGAATCTGAGTTTGAACCACTAGCACTTTCAGTGTGAGACTGGCTCTCAGAGGTTGAGTATTCCTTGCTTAGAGATGCTGACTCTAAGATAGCTTGTGACAATTCAGCTGATACCGATTGAGATACAGATTGTGAAACTGATTGGGATAATGATATAGATGCATCTGTGCTAGCTTGGGTATCAACTGAAGAACTTGTAGACTCTTGACTTGTTGATGCTACCACAGAAGCTTCAGAAGCAGACGCTGTACTCAACACAACTGAGTCAGAGTTAGCTGTCACATCTTGATTAGCGGTTAGCTGTCTCTCCAAAGCAGGGCTTGTCATCTCCTCGGCTTGAGCAGTGTAAGTCGTAACTGCACCTCCAGCCAATGCACTCGCAGCCGCAATTCCTTTTAGTAATGCTTGACCTGAGAGAACTGGTGTTTTCTCCTCAACACTTTGCGCTGAAACTGACGGCGCATCTGCACTTCCTTTAACAACTTTGAAAAGTCCAAAGTTAGCAGTTGCTGCCCGAAGCCAGTTTTTTCCTGATTTGATAAGTTTGAAACGAGTTACGCGATCTGTTTCGCGATATTTACCTGCATTTCGTCTGAAAAACATATTTGCCCCATTCTACCTTTACCCCATTGATAGAAATCTTTATCACATTATAACATAACTTTTCTAATAATCGAGAGATTATCACTCAAAATGAAAATCTTGGAAAATAATTAAACTTATATGATTAGAGCTCAAAACATTTATTTTATAATTTTTAACTTACTTTATTAATACC
>NZ_JACLQM010000042.1:0-3147 GCF_016648655.1 Streptococcus sp. 17.1 | reverse complement strand
TATGTAATCGTTTTCTTATTTTTGTCTAAATTTCTTATATTTTCTTGAAAGTCTCTAAAATAGCGCTATAATAGGACTTAGGAAATGGAGGAAAAATTATGAAAGTACATTCTAATTTTACTGGACCTAAGTCCAAAAAACGTCTGATTGCATTCTCATGTGCAACTGCCCTTGCAGGTTTTGCCTTTATCGCAAGACCTGCTTTCGCTGAGGAAGCTAAAGCTGACAACGCATCTAACCTTGATGCAACTGCTGCAACATCTACCAATGTGGAAACCACAGCAGACCTTGTCGAAACTAAGGTTGTTGAAGCTCCTGCTACTACTGAAAAGGTAGCCAGCACTGAAAGCACTACAAATGTCTCAGAACAAGTCACAACTTCTGCTGCAAGCTCTGAAGTTGTCAGTGAAACTGCCTCAACAACTGCAAGTGAAAGCCAAACTCCTGCAGAATCAGCCACAGGCCAAACGCGCGAAGCTGTAACTACAGACCGAGCTGCCAATGAGCCAGCTTCAGTACCTAATGAAACAAACGTCACTGGTGGTCAGTACTATAGAGACGAATATGGCTACTGGCATTACAAAGATGCTAGCGGTAAAGACCTGACTGGACCACAAACTATTGATGGCGTTAAGGTCTACTTTAGAGATAGTGGTGTTCAGGTTAAAGGGGAATTTACCTGGGACGGTCACTATTATGACAAAGATTCTGGTGCTCTTGTTACTAATAAATTCGTTGAGAGTTACGGTAGCACCTATTACCTAGATGAAAATGGCAATAAAGTAATCGGTCCCAAAGAAATTAATGGGGAATGGAATTATTTTGACGACTACGGTGAACAAGTTAAAGGTAGATTTGCTTCTGATGACCGTTATTACGACGAAAACGGAAAACAAGTTGATTTCGGGACAAACCGCTATTTTGAATTAAACGGAAAATGGTACTATGCTGGAAATGATGGTGCTATTTTAAAGGGACCACAAACCATCGATGGCGTTAAGGTTTACTTCAATCAAGGTGGTGTTCAAGTTAAGGGCTATTTTGTTAGAAATGATACTAACAATAAAGAACACTATTACGACAAAGATTCTGGTGCACTAGTCACTAACAACTACGTTATTGCCTACGATAACTATACCCACCAAAATGAACGCTACTATGTTGATGAGCAGGGTATTCGTGTAAAAGGTGCTAAAACTATCAATGGTAAACAGGTTTACTTTACATATGATGGAAGACAAGTCTTCGACAATTTTGGTGACGATGGCTACTTCTATGATCAGGATGGTAACCGAGTCGACCTAGGCACAAACCGTTATGTTCAAATTAAAGGCAACTGGTACTACATCGGTAACGATGGAAAAATCTTGACAGGTGAACAAACTATTGATGGCGCTCATGTCTACTTTGGCTATAAAGGTATCCAAGTGAAAGGAGATTTTGACTACAACAAACAATTTCATGATAAAGACTCTGGAAATCTAGTTACTAATCGTTTCGTAACAGTTAAAGACAAAACCTACTTTATTGGAGCTGATAGTAAGGCTATCAAAGGGGCAACAGTCATCGACAACATTGAATACTTCTTTGATAAAGAAACTGGTGCTCAAGTTAAAGGAAATTTCGCAAGAAACGATAAATACTACGATGGGGTCACTGGTGCTCTCGTAACCAATAGCTATGTCCAAGTTGATAAAGACTGGTACTATGTAGGCAATGACGGTAAAAGACTTAAAGGTTCTCAAACCATTAACAATGTTCCTGTATACTTTGATCCTTATGGGGGTAAACAAGTAAAAGGAGAGTTTGGTGATAATGGTTACTATTACGACCAAAATTCTGGTGCCAAAGTAGATTTGGGAACAAGTCGCTATGTCCAAGTTAACGATAATTGGTACTACGTCAATGCTGAGGGTAAGATTCTCAAAGGCGAACAGACCATCGATGGGGTTCAAGTCCATTTTGATACTAAAACAGGGCAACAAATTAAAGGGGGCTTTACTGACAAAGATGGTAAATTAGTCATAAAAGAAAAATATTATCTATCTGGTACTCCTATGAGATATTATGATAAAGACTCCGGTGCTCTTGTAAAAAATCAATACTTCAACCATAATGGTAAATGGTACTATGCAGATGCAGAAGGTAATATCCTTAAAGGCTCACAAACCATCGATGGGGTACATGTTTACTTTGACTATAATGGTGTACAAGCTAAAGATACTGTTCTTGATGGTTACTACTACGATAAAGATACTGGCGCACGGAAAGAGCTCCCTCGTGATCAGTTTATTAAAATTGGTGACGATTTATACTATTTTAGCAGTAATGGACGAACTGGAAGTATAAGTGTTAACGGTAAGGATTACTATGTTGAGCAAAACGGAAGGGTCCTTCGTGGTTCCTTTAACATATATCAAAATCCACCTTACTATGATGATGAAACTGGCGAAGCTGTAGAAAAAACTGGTTTTGTTAAATCTCGCGGTAGTTGGTTCTACCTAGAAAATGGTAAAAAAGTCGCAGGTTTCAAAAAAATTGATGGGAAACTTTACTATTTCTCTGCCAATCCAATGAACAAATACGAAACAAACGAACAAGTTCGTGGAAAATTAGTTGGACCTAAGTTTTATATTTCTTTTCTTAGCAGAGCAGAAGACAACCCAACTTACTACTTCGACGCTGAAACAGGTGCTGCTGTAACCAACCAATTCGTCTATGCAGATGGACACTGGTACTACTTCGGTAACGATGGAAAGGCTCTTCTATTTGATCAAGTCATCAATGGTCAACACCTCTACTTTGATTATCAAGGTAAGCAAATTAAAGGCAATTTCGTTACAGACTACAAGGGGACTCGTTACTACGATGAAAACTCTGGGGAGCTCGTAACCAACCAAACACGTACCATCAATGGTGTGACTTATCACTTTGATGAAAATGGACGTGCAAATCAATTGTAAATTAAGTCCGAAAATCGACTAAAATTATTCTTATAAGACATCTATACTAAGGAAGTTGATTAATTTCAACTTCCTTTTAAAAATCCAAGAAAATAATTTTTGTCTACTTTAAGAAAACTTTAGGCTTTGCTTTATATACTATAACCATCCTAAAACTTTTCTTTTTCATAATCTCCTAAATCCA
>NZ_JACLQM010000041.1:0-3373 GCF_016648655.1 Streptococcus sp. 17.1 | reverse complement strand
TGAAAGTACATTCTAATTTTACTGGACCTAAGTCCAAAAAACGTCTGATTGCATTCTCATGTGCAACTGCTCTTGCAAGTTTTGCCTTTATCGCAAGACCTGCCTTCGCTGAGGAAGCTAAAGCTGATAGCTCAACAAACCTTGATGTTACTGCTGCTACCACTGCCAATGTGGAAACCACCGCAGACCTCGTAGAAACTAAGGTTGTCGAAGCTCCTGCTACTACTGAAAATGTGGCTAGCACAGAAAACACCACAAATGTTTCAGAACAAGCCACAACTTCTGCTACAAGTTCGGAAAACGCTAGTGAAACAGCTTCAACAACTGCAAGCGAAAGTCAAGCACCTGCAGAATCGGCCTCAGGCCAAACACGCGAAGCTGTAACTACAGACCGGGCTGCCAGTGAGGCTGCATCAGCAACCGCAGATACCAATAGTGAAACCAATGTTACCGGTGGTCAATATTATAGTGATAGCCTTGGTAACTGGTATTATAAGGATGCTAGTGGTAAGAACCTAACTGGTGCACAAAAAATCGATGGGGTCAACGTTTATTTCGATGAAAATGGCATACAAGTCAAGGGAAACTTTTCAAAAAATAAACAATACTATGATGCAGATTCTGGTGCTCTTGTAACGGATCGTTATATTAATCATCTTGGTGGTGTTTACTATGTCGATAAAAATGGTGAACCATTAAAAGGCGCACAAACCATTCAAGGAAAACAAGTTTATTTCAATGATTACAACGGCCTTCAAGTTCGAGACGGATTTGCTAGCAATGAACACTTCTACGATAAAGATGGTAACCTTGTAACAGATAGCTATGTTTTTAGCACTAAATACAACTATAACAACACTATCTATCCTTTCTATGTTGATAAAAATGGCGACAAATTAAAAGGTGAACAAATCATCAATGGAAAATCTGTCTATTTCGATAAGTATGATGGAGCACAGGTGCGTAATAGCGTTGCTGACAATGGGCGTTTCTATGATCAAGATGGTAATTTAGTTGATCTAGGGAAAAAACACTACGTGTTCATCGATAACCATTGGTTCTATGTTGATGAAGATGGAAAGATACTTAAAGGTGAACAAGTCATTGATGGTGTGAAAGTTTACTTTACCCCTTATTACGGATATCAAATTAAAGGGGATTTTAATTCTGACGGCCAATTCTATGACAAGGATACTGGCGAGCTCGTGACAAACCGTTATATTCAATTAACACGCTACGAATCGAACGGCTCAATGGCTCCAACTCTAGAGACCCATTGGTATTATCTTGGGTCAGACGGAAAAGTGGTAACAGGTCCACAAGTTATTGACGGCATTCGTGTCTACTTTAACTATAGAGGACACCAAGCCAAAGGAGACTTCGGCTACGATGGTTTTTATTATGATAAAGACACTGGAGCACTCGTCAAAAATAGCTTTGTCTCCTTAGAGCAACCATCAGGAACCCTTATTTATTACCTCGATAACGAAGGCAATACAATTAAGGGAGAACAAATTATTAATGGTAAGCATCTCAACTTCGGTGAATACGGTATCCAAGTTAAGGGAAATTTCGCACCTAATGGACTTTTTTATGATGCAATTACAGGGGAACCTGTTACTAATCGTTATGTTCAAATCAATGACCAGAGTAACTCATATAATACCCTTGAAAATAAAGATAAATGGTTCTATATCGGTTCAGACTCTAAAGCTCTTAAAGGAGAGCAAGTCATTAATGGCGTAACCGTATTCTTTGACAAAAATGGGGTTCAAGCTAAAGGGATTTTCGCAGATGACGGTTTCTATTATGATAAAGATTCTGGTGCACGCGTTAATCTTGGCAACAATCAGTTTGTTCAAGTGAACGGTAACTGGTACTATCTTAATAACGAAGGTAAAATTGTAAAAGGTGAACAAGTCATTAATGGCAACAATTTTTACTTTGATAAAGATGGCAAGCAAGTTAAAGGGAACTTTGCTGAAAATGGAGCGTACTATGATGAAAATTCAGGAGTACAAGTAACCAATCGTTATGTTAACTTCAATAACAATTGGTATAGAATCGGTGCTAAAGGTACTCCTCTTAAAGGTGCCCATGTCGTTGATGGTCATAATGTTTTCTTTGACCAAGACGGTAAACAGATTAAGGGCGACTTCGCTTCGGATGGCTACTATTACAGTAAAAATTCAGGAGACCGAGTAGACTTAGGACAAAATCATTATCAAAACATAAACAATAATTGGTATTATATTGGTAATGACGGCAAACGCCTTACTGGTGAACAAGTCATTGATGGTGTCGAGGTCTACTTCGATAGTACTGGTAAGCAGGTTAAAGGAAACTTTGCTGAAAACGATTCATTTTACGATAAAGATAGTGGTGCCCGCCTTAAGGAACAATTTGTCGATTTGAATGGAAAGACTTATTATGTTGATGCTAAAGGCAAAAGACTTAGAGAAGGGGGAGTTCGAACTATCAATGGTAAAGAGTATACCTTTACGGGCGGTGCAGATCCCCACCTTGCTAGAGAAGAATTTCTATATCCTTATGGCTACTCTTCATTCTACGATTTGAATAATAAGGAAGTCAAAGGGCCTCAATTCGTTAAGGCCAAAAATGGTAATAGATATTACATTACCGCTTCTGGTCACGTCCCATTAGGGCTTCACATTATCAACGGAGAACTTTATATGTTTGATGCTCCGACAAATAAATATGCTGATGGTAGGGTTAGGGCGAATGGCTTGACTAAAGACTATTTCCCATCACTTATTCCTAATGGTAGCCATATCTATTACTTTGATAAGGAAACAGCTACTGCTATAAAAAATCAATATAAAGAGGTTAATGGTAACTGGTATTACTTTGGACCTAATTGGTATGCACTAACCGGTGAACAAACTATTGATGGGGCTCATGTCTATTTCCATAGAGATGGCAAACAAGCTAAAGGGGAACTTGTCACTGTAAATGATAAACTTCATTATTATGATCCTAACAGTGGTGCACGTACTGAGAACACTACCCTCACTATCGAAGGTAAGACCTACCATTTTGATGCTGAGGGAAATGGAAAACTCCTCAATTAGTGTAAGTGAACAGTAATCATTATGAAAAAGTAATTCCATCTTCCACTTTAAGAAAACTTTAGGAATCGCTTTGTATACTACAACTATCCTAAAACTTTTCTTTTTCATAATCTCCTAAAATCCAGGGCATAGGTCCTGGATTTTTTTGTTTTTTAAGTTACAAGGACTGCAAAAATTGTGAATTTTACCTTGTTAGACACTTTTAAATGTAATCGTTTTCTTATTTTTGTCTAAATTTCTTATATTTTCTTGAAAGTCTCTAAAATAGCACTATAATAGGA
>NZ_JACLQM010000040.1:0-3897 GCF_016648655.1 Streptococcus sp. 17.1 | reverse complement strand
GAAAAAGTAGTGAGTACTCTCTCCCGTCGGAGATTTCTTCACTACTAATCTTAGTATGTTTGTCAACTGTAGTGGGTTGGTGGAAAATTATACCCTGGAGAGGACCAAATTGGTTCTCTCCTTTTAAATATTGAAAAAACCATTGGCAGTGGACATACTTTAAGACTATATATTTCTGAAACTAGTTTCACAATACAAATATTGACATGCAATTATTAATTGGTGGATTTTAAGTTGACATCTACAAAGTTTAATGTTAAAATACATTCAAAAATATATTTGAATGAGGTGCTTTATGGTTCAAAATGTTGTTACTTCAATAATCCTGTATTCTGGGACAGCCGTAGACTTACTTATTATCCTAATGTTATTTTTTGCCAAAAGAAAAAGCAGAAAGGACATCATTAACATCTATTTAGGACAATTTCTAGGCTCTGTTAGTCTAATATACCTAAGTTTGCTTTTTGCATTTGTCTTGAATTATATTCCTAGTAAAGAGATTTTAGGTTTACTCGGTTTGATTCCAATTTTCCTAGGCCTCAAAGTTTTGCTTTTAGGAGATTCTGATGGAGAAGCTATTGCAAAAGATGGTTTGCGAAAAGACAATAAAAACCTGATTTTTCTAGTCGCTATGATTACTTTTGCAAGTTGTGGCGCTGACAATATTGGTGTCTTTGTCCCATATTTTACCACCTTAAATTTAGCGAATTTGATAGTGACTTTACTTACTTTTCTAGTCATGATTTATCTCTTGGTTTTTTCTGCCCAAAAATTAGCACAAGTCCCTTCTGTTGGAGAAACTTTGGAGAAATATAGCAGATGGTTTATTGCCGTTGTCTATTTAGGATTGGGGATGTATATCCTGATTGAAAACAACAGCTTTGACATGCTATGGGCTGTGTTAGGCTAGGAGAAAAAATTATGAAAAAAGATAGTATCTGTCAAGTGGATGTTATTAATCAACAAAATGTTACAACCGCAACGAACTACCTTGAAAAGGAAAAAGTCCAAAAATCACTTCGTATTTTATCAAAGTTTACCGATAATAAACAGATAAATATCATCTTTTATCTCCTTGCTGTTGAAGAACTCTGTGTCTGTGATATAGCCTGTTTACTAAATCTCAGTATGGCATCTGCCTCTCACCATCTTCGTAAACTAGCCAATCAAAACATCTTGGATACTAGAAGAGAGGGGAAAATTATATATTATTTTATAAAAGATGAGGAAATCAAAGACTTTTTTAATCAACTAGGATAACAACTATTTTTACTACTTTACCATGATTATATATAGGACTTATCTATGAAATTTTTTGATGAAAATTACTCACAAGAAATACCTACTCGTATCAAATGTTTAAGAAAAAAGTATAATTTAAAGCAAAGCGACCTAGGTAATGCAGGTCAAGTTAGCCAAGTTGAAAAGGGAGGAATTTGAAAGGATTTGTATCTTTTATTTTTTGTTTCATTTATGCCCTATGCTACTGGAATAGTTAGTAGTCATTTCATGAATCATACGGCACAGCTCTTTTATGGACTGATCGTTATTGTTTCAACGGTAGCAAACTGGTTTTTACATAAAGTAATTGATAAACCCAATATAGATCAGAAAGAATTACTTGAAGCTACCGCACAATATAGGAAGTTATTGATACCTGACCTAATAATTAAAGGAGTGGGATTGATTCTATCCTTAATTCTCTATCCTCCGATTATGATGTATAGTGTTTTAATTGCGGCATTTTACATCATAACTTTAAAAACACTATCTGAAAAAAGAGTGAATAACTAAAAAACGGTGACCAAAGTTAGGTGTATTATTTTAATGCTTAGAGACCTAAACTATTCCCCTATTTTAAAAATATTGATTCAGATTTTATGAAATTAAAAAGTAGATATTGTTCAGAAAATCCTTGATATTACGCTGTTTTTAGTCCAACTGAAATCCATACTTTCCAAACCAGGTCTTAAGAAAGCTCGTAAAGCTAGCCAGTTCTCTAAACGTTAATTCGTTACTGGACAGCAGAGTACAAACGAAAACACTTTGCAACTTGCAAGGTGTTTTTTTGTATGAGAATTGGCGGTGCGCAATTAGGATAGCTCTAGCGACTTTAGTCGCATAGAGATATGCTATGCATAGTTGCCCCAAGAAAATAAGCGAAGCGATATTTGATTGGATGGCAACCACTGCACTCAAAACGTTAATCAATACGATTATATCAACGTTTCAAGACATTCAAGAGTTATCTCTTGGATGTCTTTTTTTATCAAAAAATCTATAGTTTCCCTGAAATTTCCCTGACCTAATTTTTAAGATTCCTAAATGCAATTTCACCAACAGTTTGATTTACTATATCTTTAGTATTAACATAAGTCTTTGTAATTTCTTTGTCACTATGAGTTAAGGCTTCAGAAATTACTTCAAGTGGAACTCCAGCTTGTTTTGCGAGTGTCGCACCAGTATGTCTTAGTTTGTGTGGGGAAGCTGGTGCTAGTTCAGAGTGCCTGCGTCTGGCTGATTTCATTCTATAATTCAGATAATCTATATGGAGTGGTAAGTTAATATTGTTTGAACGATCATTATAGGTGAAAACAAACTGTTTTTGATTTTGTCGAAGACCAAATAGCTTAAGTTCTTCTTGTTGCTTCACTTTCCAATTTGCTAATAATTCCATCAATTCAATTGGAGCCTTAAAGAGAGTTTTTTTATTACCTTTTGTTGATTTTATATTACCAAAACGGTCTAACGCCTGTTCTATGAGTATTTCTCCAGTAGAAAAATTAATGTGTTTCCATTGTAGAGCATAGCTTTCTGATTTTCTATCAGATAAAAAGAATGTCGTATAAAAGAGAGTGTAGTCTTTTAGGTCAATAAGTCCTTTCTCTAAATCTGTGTCAAAAGCTTGTAGCCATAATTTCAGCTCTTCTTTATCGAGAGAAAGATCCTCCTCTCTTTTGCTCTCTCTAAGGAGAATCTTTCTATTAGCTTTAATTCTACTGATTGTTTTTCGGAGTTTATTTGATGGAATATATTCAAGTTCCTCAGCCCAATCAAATACGGAGTTAACATAGCTTCTAATCACTTTGAAATTAGCATAGCTATTTGCTTTGGGAGTGAGTAGTGAAAGAATAAGTTGTTTATTATTATTTAGGTATTCAATGGAATATTTACCTAGAATAGGTAAGATATGTAGTCTGAATATGTTTTCTGTTTGAAAAATAGTCGCCTTTGTTGGTGGTTTAATTGTAGTTGTGGTTTGACCTGCCTTGTAAGGTTCTAACCAAATTTGTTTATAAAAGTTCTCAAAAGTGATTTCTTCCTTTTTATCAACAGGAAGATTATTTCTTGCTTTTTCTATATTCACTGCAAATTTAAGTTCAGCTTCCCTAGCCTCCCTTTTTGTTTTAAAACGCTTTTCATAATATTGTCCCAGACCCAGTTTCCCTTAAATATCAGTGGGAACATAGAGTTTTAATTGATAGGTTCCATTTTTCGTTTTCTTAATAGCCATTTTAATCTCCCTATGCGCTGATTTCTAATCTTGTCATCCACTGATTGATACTTTCCTTATTGAAACGAATAGATTTTCCAATTCGGATATAGGGTAGCCCCATTGCAATCCAAATATCAAGTGTATTATTAGAGATTCCAAGGTAGTTACAAGTCTGTTTTTTTGTTTAGAAAAGGGCTGTCAGCCCCAATATCTTCTTTAAAATGATGAATTTCGTTCTTTATTAGTGTTGCAATCATTTGCTGAATTTCTTGAGTTTGTTCTTCTGGTAATTGTACTAGCATATATTATTCTCCTTTTAAAAGTGGCTCTATAATTTCTGTAGTGGGTAAAACCACTGTAGAGATTATGGAGCTTTTTGAGTGTAAACAAAAAGTCCCATA
>NZ_JACLQM010000004.1:134832-153860 GCF_016648655.1 Streptococcus sp. 17.1 | reverse complement strand
AACCTCAGAATAGTTACTGTCTTATCTCTTTTTTTACTTAAAGCCTTGATAGACTTGACAAATGGTAGAAAAGAGCCTTTTTTATTTATCAGGTGTGAGAATCATTGGAATAATGATTGGTTCACGTTCTGTTTTTTCATATAGGAATGGGCGTAAAGCATTGACGATAGCTCCGTTAACAGATTGGATGCTAGCATCTTTGTTCTTAAGAGCGATACGAATAGCATTGAATAGAATGCGTTGGCTTTCGCGGATAAGATCGCCAGATTCACGCATATAGATGAAGCCACGACTGAGGATGTCTGGACCAGCTAGAATCATCTTAGACTTGAAGTCAACAGTAGCTACGGCAAGTACGACACCATCTTCAGAAAGATCACGACGATCACGAAGAACGGCAGCTCCGATATCCCCAATACCATTACCATCAACATAGATATCTTGAGCATTGAAGTGACCTGCACGACGCGCAGAGTCTTTTGTTAGGGCTAAGACATCACCATTTTCCATAATGAAGATATTATCTTTTGGAACGCCACAATCAACAGCAAGACCTGCGTGGACTTTCTGCATGCGGTATTCACCGTGAACAGGCATGAAGAATTTTGGTTTTATCAAACGAAGCATTAGTTTTTGCTCTTGTTGACCACCGTGTCCAGAGGTATGGATATTGTTGATTTTACCGTGGATAACATCAACACCAGCTTCTTGAATGGTATTAATCAGACGGTTAACACTAGTGGTGTTACCTGGAATAGGACTAGATGAGAAGATGACAGTGTCACCAGGTTGTAGTGTCACTTGGCGGTGCATCCCATTGGCGATACGTGCCAGGGCCGCCATAGGCTCCCCTTGAGAACCGGTACACATGATAAGAATCTCACTGGCATGATAGTTTTTCATCTCACTAGGATCAATGATAGTACCTTTTGGAACCTTGATGTAACCTAGTTCAACCCCATTGACAATGGCTTTTTCCATAGAACGTCCGAAGACAACAATCTTACGGCCAGTTTTTACAGCGGCTTCGGCAGCTTGTTGAAGACGGAAAATGTTTGAGGCAAATGAGGCGAAAATAATACGTCCGTGGATGCCTTCAATAATTTTCATAATGGATTGGCCAACAACCTTCTCGGAATTAGTGAAAGTTGGTACTTCAGCATTGGTTGAGTCTGAGAGGAGGCAAAGAACGCCTTCCTCACCAAGTGCAGCCATACGGTGAAGGTCTGCTGGTTCCCCTACTGGTGTGAAGTCAAACTTAAAGTCACCGGTACACACAATTTTACCTTGAGGTGTATGGATGACAATACCGAGAGGTTCTGGAATTGAGTGAGTAGTGCGGAAGAAGGTCACGCTCATATTTTTGAAAGTAAGCTCTGTATTAGCATTAATTTCGTAGAGTTGTGCGTCACGAAGTAGTCCGTGTTCTTCCAATTTTCCTTTGATAAGAGCAAGAGCAAGCGGTCCTGCATAAATTGGGATATTTGCCTGTTTAAGAAGGAAGGGAATCCCACCAATATGGTCTTCGTGACCGTGGGTAATGACAAGTGCCTTTACACGATCAACGTTTTCAACGATGTAAGAATAGTCTGGGATGACATAGTCGATTCCGAGAAGATCGTCTTCGGGGAATTTAATACCCGCATCGACGATGATAATCTCATCTTGGTATTCAATACCATAGGTGTTTTTACCGATTTCCCCCAAACCACCAATCGCATAAACCCCAACTTCTTCAGGTTTTAGATTGATTTTTGATGCCATGGTCTTAGAACTCCGTTACTTCAAAAACGCCTGTTTCTTTTTCGTATTCAAGGGCTTTTTCTGAGAGGAGCTCGATGAATTCGATGTTATAGGCAGTGTTTTTTTCGATGATTTGACGAGCTTGGATACGTCCCTCAAGTTCAGTTTCTGCATCGATATCTAGGTAGAGTGATTTTGTCTGTTCACGGCGTGGATTACGCTCTTTAGTTTCTTGGTAAAAGACTTTATAAATCATGGTTTTCCTTTCTTTCCAAAAGGCTCTGCCATTCTATAAAAAAACCGGTCAAGTTAATCTTTCCATGATTTACTTGACGTTATGATATTCACTTTATGAGTAATAGCTAGTAGCCTTGATTCGTTTAACAATTACTATTATTGTACCATAAGATAAGGGCTAGATAAAGAAAATGGCGGAAAAAGTTGGAAAATGTTCGTTTCTGGGAAACAGTGACTTGTGTTATAATAGAAAAGCATAAAAGGAAACAAGGAAAAAAGATGAAAATATTAGCATTTGATACTTCTAGCACTGCTTTATCAGTAGCCTTGTTGGAAGATGAGAAACTAGTGGCAGAAACAACTGTCACAGTAAAAAAGAACCACAGTATTAGTTTAATGCCCACCATTGATTTTTTAGTTACTCAGGCAGGCTGGCAGCCGTCTGATTTAGAACGTATTGTGGTTGCACAGGGGCCTGGATCCTACACCGGGCTTCGTGTGGCTGTCGCAACAGCTAAGACGTTAGCCTATGCGCTTGACATTGATTTAGTGGGGGTTTCAAGTCTACAGGCGCTGACAGACCTTTCGGTTGACGGTGTTGTGATTCCTATTATGGATGCCCGTCGTAATAATGTTTACGTTGGTTTTTATGAAAATGGTCAGGCCCTCGTCCCAGATTGCCATGCAGCTTTTGTAGATGTTCTTGAGCAAGCTAAAACTTTTGAAAAGGTGACATTTGTCGGTGAAGTGGCTAATTTTGTGGATCAGATTAAAGAAAGCCTTCCAGAAGCAACTATCTTGTCAAGTCTTCCGTCTGCCCAGTTAATTGGTCGTTTAGGCTTGTCCTTGCCTTCTGTTGATGTGGATGCTTTTGTTCCATATTACTTGAAGCGGGTTGAGGCGGAAGAGAATTGGCTTAAGACGCATGAGGAGACTAACCGTGACAACTACATCAAGCGCGTCTAGATTGAGTAGCCAAGAGCAAGCTCAACTGATTTATCGGATTTTGTCGGATGTTTATGACAAATCTCCGTGGACGATAGAACAAGTGGTAGCGGACTTGGCTTTGGATACTACTGAGTATTTCTATGTTTATGACCAGGAAGAAGTTGTTGGTTTTTTAGCCCTTCAAAATTTGGTGGGTGAGCTTGAGGTGACCAATATCGCCGTTTTAAAAGCTTATCAGGGGCGTGGTTATGCTAGTCAGCTGATGAATCATTTGGAAGAGCGTAGTGAGCCTATATTTCTAGAAGTGAGGTCTTCAAATCAAGTCGCTCAGGCACTTTATAGAAAATTTGGTTTTGAAAGTCTAGGAATTCGGAAAAATTATTATCATGAGCCTCAAGAAGATGCAGTTATCATGAGGCGAGAGGAAGTCTAATGGCAGATAGATATATTTTGGCAGTGGAGAGCTCGTGTGATGAGACTTCAGTTGCCGTTTTGAAAAATGAGAAGGAACTTTTAAGTAATATTATTGCCAGTCAGGTGGAAAGCCATAAACGTTTTGGTGGTGTTGTTCCTGAGGTGGCTAGCCGTCACCATGTGGAAGTGGTAACTCTTTGCATTAAAGATGCCCTTTCTGAGGCGGGAATTACTGCTGAACAACTAGATGCTGTAGCAGTAACCTATGGTCCTGGTTTGGTCGGGGCGCTCTTGGTCGGGATGGCAGCTGCTAAGGCCTTCGCTTGGGCACACGGATTGCCTTTGATTCCAGTTAACCATATGGCTGGGCATCTTATGGCAGCGCGTGAGGTTCAAGAATTGGAATATCCCCTCTTAGCACTTTTGGTGTCTGGGGGACACACAGAGTTGGTTTATGTGTCAGAACCGGGGGATTACAAGATTGTTGGTGAGACACGTGATGATGCAGTTGGTGAGGCCTATGACAAGGTCGGGCGTGTGATGGGTTTGACCTACCCAGCCGGGCGTGAAATTGATGAATTGGCTCATAAAGGGAAAGATGTTTATGATTTTCCACGCGCTATGATTAAGGAAGACCACTTGGAGTTTTCATTTTCAGGCTTGAAGTCAGCCTTCATCAATTTACATCACAATGCAGAACAGAAGGGAGAAGCACTAGTTAAAGAAGACCTTTGTACTTCTTTCCAAGCTGCTGTGTTGGATATCCTTCTAGCTAAGACTAAGAAAGCCTTGGAGCGTTATCCTGTCAAGACACTTGTTGTTGCAGGTGGCGTGGCAGCTAATCAGGGCTTACGAGAACGTTTGGCTGAAGAAATCACAGATGTAGATGTAGTCATTCCGCCTTTACGTCTTTGTGGTGACAATGCTGGCATGATTGCTCTAGCAGCTGCTATTGAATGTGATCAAAAACATTTTGCTGAGTTGGACTTGAATGCAAAACCAAGTCTAGCCTTTGCAGGATTTGAAGAATAAGAAGAACCTCTTACTAGTTTGGTAAGAGGTTCCTTTAGAAAGGAATTGAGTGTGTCTGACTTTCGTTTAGGTGTAAAAGCCGCAGTACCGACAGCTTTAGGCTATGTAGCTATTGGTCTAGCCTTTGGTGTTGTAGCAGCCGCTTCGGGTTTATCAGCCCTTGAGGTTGGCCTCATGTGTGCCTTGGTCTATGGTGGCTCGGCCCAGTTTGCCATGTGTGCCTTAGTAGTTGCAGGAGCTGGTCTAGGTGAGTTAACCTTGACTGTTTTCTTGGTTAATTTGCGTAACATGTTGATGAGTTTACATGCAACGACGATTTTTACAAAAACAAGCCTCTGGAATCAGCTGGGAATTGGTAGTCTGATTACGGATGAAAGTTATGGTGTCTTGTTGGGAGAATATGTGCATCATAAAGATATTCCTGCTAACTGGATGCATGGTAACAATATTTTCAGCTATTTGGTTTGGATTGTATCATCAGTTATTGGTTGTTTGATTGGTTCCATGATTCCTAATCCTGAGCTATTTGGTTTGGATTTTGCTTTGATTGCCATGTTTATTGGTTTGTTGAGTAGTCAGATTGATGCCTTGTTAGGGGAAGGCGTGCGTAAGCTACTCTTGATTTTACTATCTATTGCTGTGGCTTATCTGAGCTTTAGTGTCATCTTGTCGGAATCTTTGGCTGTTTTAGTGGCTACTTTGGTTGGATGTAGTGTGGGGGTGATGTGTGATGGCCGTCAATAAGTTTATTCTCATTTCTATTCTACTTGGGTTTGTGGTCAGCTGGGTTCCTCGTGTGCTTCCCTTTGTTTTAGTGAAATACAAGGGGCTTCCAGATATCTTTGTTCGATTTTTGCACTATTTACCAGTTTCTATCCTCTTTGCTCTGATTCTCTCTAGTCTCACGACTGAGAAGATTGGTCACTTGCCACAGTTTAAGTGGATGGAAATCCTGGCTACTGTGCCAACGGTAATTGTAGCCTTTAAGAGCAAAAATCTGCTCTATGCAGTAATCGTTGGTATAATATCTATGGCCCTGATTCGTTTCGTATTTTAGCAAATGAAAAGACTTGGAGTTGCTCTTAGTGAGTCGCTTTCCAAGTCTTTTTTAGTTATTGTTAAAAAAGGCAGCAATATCGTCTTCACTGAGCCCAATCATTGGATCTATAGTTGTCCAATTTTCTTCAGTTAAACGATAGTTTTCTTCTGTTTGCACAGGTTTGTTAACAGACTTATCCACAGGTTGTGAATAAGTGTTAACAAAATCTGGGGATGGATTGATATTTTCCGAAAAGTCTTTGTTTTCAAGGGTTTCTGAGGGGTCGTTGTTTTTCGTTTTTGTTTGATTGGAGGCGCCTGTTGCCTCGTTTTTAACAATCTTTTCGACAGACTTATCAACAGCTTGTGTATAAGTTTGTTCAAAACGTTGGATGAGATAAGTATTTCGTTTAGCCCCCTCGTTGTGAACAGCATAATCAAAGGCTGCGATTTCCCCTAACATGACTAGCTTACTCTTGGCGCGTGTGATAGCAGTGTAGATGAGGTTACGTTGTAGCATACGTCCACTTTGGCGTGTGATGGGAAGGATAACGACTGGAAACTCACTCCCTTGGGATTTGTGGATTGACATGGCATAGGCCAGAGTAATCTTATTCCATTCGTTACGAGGATAGATAACCTCATTGCCATCAAAGGACATGTAAATTTCGTCCTGCTTGCTTTCAGTATATTTACCAGGGATGAGATCAGTAATGATGCCGATGTCGCCATTGAAGACATTGAGTTCAGTATCGTTGACCAGATGGAGAATCTTGTCGTTCTTACGGAAGAAAATGTCATTAAAGGCAAATTGATTGGCCTTTTCTTGAGGATTAAGTAGGTCCTGCATAATAGTATTGAGATTGTTAATACCAGCCTGTCCTCGATACATGGGAGCTAGAATCTGCACATCCTGAGCAGCAATCCCGCTCTTTATAGCGGCAGAGACAATTTTAGGGACCATCTGTGGAATATGGTTGACATTGGCCTCAAAGTAAGAGCGGTCAGCCTTTTTCTCTGTGAAATCAGCGGGTAGTTGGCCTTGACGCATCTGACTAGCTAGGGTAACGATGGTGGAGTCCTCAGATTGTCTGAAAATTTTGGTCAGAGAAACCTTAGGCAAGTCATCAATCTGCAAAAGGTCAGCCAAGACCTGGCCAGGGCCTACGGAAGGCAGTTGGTCTTGGTCACCCACAATGACGACTTGGGTTGAATCAGAGATACTTTCAAAGAGTTGATTGGCCAACCAAGTATCAACCATAGAAAACTCATCGATGATAATCAAGTCGCAATCGAGATAGTCCTCTAAGGTCTTGAAATCGTCCTCGCTATTGAGTCCCAAATGTCTATGGATAGTGGCACTAGGGAGTTGGGTGAGTTCGTTCATTCGACGAGCAGCCCGTCCTGTTGGTGCCGCTAAAATAATAGGCAAATCAGACTTTTTGAGATCTAGACCATGAAGGTCGGCATAAGTTTTAATGATTCCGTTAATAACGGTGGTTTTACCTGTCCCGGGACCACCTGTCAGGATGAAGACCTTGCTTTGTAGGGCTTTGATAATGGCATCTTTTTGAACCTTATCATAAGTAATACCAAGCTCCTCTTCCACCTCTTCAAGACTTGCTTGGATTTTGTCCTCTGCACTGATGTCAGGTTGGTCTTTCATGATACGAGTTAGGTGGGTATAGATGCCCTGTTCCGCAAAATATAGGGTATTATCAAAGATTTTAGTCTCTATATTTTGCACTTTATCCTCTTGGATGAGATTGGTTAATTCCTTCGCGACTAAGGCGGGGTCAAGTTCAATCTGACGAGCACTTTCCAAAAGGATGATAGTTCGTTCAAGCAAGGCTTTGGCTTCGATATAGGTGTCGCCTTCTTCCATGCTAGTTTCTAGCAGACAATGAATCAAGGCAGCTCGTAAACGCTCAGGAGCATCACTAGCAATCCCTAAGCGTTCGGCTAGTTGGTCGGCTATTTTAAATCCGATTCCTTGAACTTCTTCTACCAAGAGATAAGGGTGTTCTTCGATAAGGTTGAGCGATTCTTCCTTATATTGGTTGAAAATTTGTGAGGCAGCTTTTGGTGTGAGTCCATAGCTGGAAAGTTTGGACAAGATTTGTTCGGTTCCATAGTTGATTTTTAACTTTGCAACGAAGGCTTCTCGATTGACCTTGGACAGATTAGGAATCTGTTCTAATTTGCTCGGATCCTCGAGAATCTTGTCAATAGGGTCTTCACCATAAATCTCGACAATACGCTCAGCTGTTTTCTTACCAATCCCCTTAAAATTGTCGCTGGCGAAATACTTGATAAGACCGCTAGCAGAAGGTTTTGACCGTTTGTAGCGCGTCATTTGGAGTTGTTCACCATATTTTGGATGATTGGTTAGCTGACCCCAGAAAGTATAATCTTCGCCTTCCATGACATCTCCCATGGTTCCTGTGACAATGATTTCATAGTCCTCAAAATCACTGTCTGTTTCGTCAATTTCTAAGAGTAGAATACGGAAAAAATTACTAGCGTTTTCGAAAATGACGCGTTCGATAGTTCCTGAAAAATAAAATTCTTGCATGTGTTTTTCCTAGATACATAATAAGGCTGGGTTTCCCCAACCTTATCTTATTCAGTATTTTTAGTTGTCCTCAACGGTACCAATTTTATTAAGTGGCCAGAAGCGGAATTTAACTTCCCCTACAAGAGCACTCTTGTCAAAGTAACCAACTACTCGACTATCTTTGGAAACAATACGGTTGTCTCCAAGTAGGAAATATTTGCCTTCAGGAACAGTGACAGAGAAAGTGGTGTTTTTGTCTGCGTTGACAGTGAAGGCCTTAGATTCTTTAGCCAGTTGTTGGAAGTAGCCACTCTTGCTCTTGTCATCGTTGTAAGCATATTCTTTTTGTAGCTTATCTTTGGCAAAGGCAGCCTGGAATTCTTTGAGGTATTCTTCCTTAACTTCTTTGCCGTTGACAGTAAGCTTATCGTTTTGATAGGTGATAGTGTCACCTGGCATACCAATGACACGTTTTACGATTTGTTTCGTTTTACCATTTTCGACTTCCTTGGCAACGACAATATCAAAGCGCTCAATGGATGTATGTTTTAAAACGATAACACGTTGGTTATTTGCTAGAGTAGGATCCATTGAATGGCCGTCAACCTGAACAGGGAGCCATAGGAAGAGGCGAGTCAAGAGGAAGAAGGTGATAAAGAGGAGAAAGAGTCCCCATTCACTAAGGAAAATGAGGAAGTATTGGGTCCATTTGTTTTTCATAGTTAAGGCCTTTCAGGGTTATTTTAAGCGTTGGTAGGCTTTTTTAGTATTAGCGAAATGGTATTTAGCAGTAGCTTGGAGAGCCTGATCTCCATAGGCTTGAAGAAGCTTGGCTGCGACCTGGTCAGATTTAGCACCAGCACCTGAAGGAAGGGTGTAGCCAACCTCTTGGCTGAGTTTGTCCAGATTTTCCAGGAAGAGATTGCGAGCGATGATAGAACTCACCGCAACAGCTAAGTATTTCCCCTCAGCCTTTTCTTCTAAAGTGATAGGAAAGTCAAAGCGATTGCGTTCATTCTTGAGGTATTTTTGATAATTTTTCTCACTGGTGAAGGCATCAATGACAATCTTATCTGGTTTAGCACCTGATTGTAACAATAAGAAGATAGCCTGATTGTGGAGAGCTACTTTAACGGACACAGCATTATGACTCTTACCGTCTCCAACCACTTCATTGTACTTTCTAGGCGAAAGAAGGAGTGCCTTGTGAGGAATTTTCTCCTCCAATATAGGTGCAATCTGACGAATCTTGATATCATTAAGATTTTTAGAATCATCGACCCCAAGAGATTTCAAAAAGGCATGGTCAGCCGGGGTAACTAGACTAGCTACAACAGCTAGACCACCAAAATAGGAGCCATTTCCGACTTCGTCTGATCCAATTAGGGCTAGGTTTTGCCCATCAGGTGAATGCTTAGGTTCAGCTTGGTATCCAAAACGGCTAGCCAAGACTTCTGGCTTAGCTCCTTGGAAAGTTACCTTTCCTGAAGTATAGGCGATGACACTTATTCCATCGACCTTGGCTGAAAAACGTGCATAAGGATTTTTAGTCGCAGTCGCATAGTTTGCCAGGTCCTTTTGAAGTGTCGAAATCTGCTCTGCTGTCATTTTTAATACGATTGTGCCCATGAAATCTATTTTAGCACAAAAAAGGAGAATTGGTAGATATTTTACAGACTCGGAATCTCTGAAAATTATTTTTCTAGAGAAGTGCAAAGTCTAAAATTTACGAATGTTAAAATTTAGGATATAATGATTAGAAAGAGAATGCCTAACCATGCTCTTTTTTCCACAATTAGAGAAAATGGGTTGGCATTTAAGTATCGAACACGCCTCAGAGTAAGTGTCTGAATCTTGCTAAAAAATGGCGATATAAAAGCAATAAAATAAGGAGAAGCTGCGGTGGCGAATCCGCGACCACCATTGATTGGCAGCTAACAAGCAAATGGCAAATAAGAACCGTTACAAATTTCATTTTGGAGAGAAGAACCTCACGCTAACAACTGATAAGGACAACCTATTCATGGAAGAGGTGGAGCGTGTTGCCCATGAGAAATATAAAATTATCAAAGAGCAGATGAAAAATGCTGACAATGAAACAATTGCTATCCTAATGGCTATCAATTCTTTGTCGACTCAGTTGGAACGCGAAATTCAAGTTGAAGATATGGAAAAAGAGTTGGAAACGTTGAGAGCTAAGCAACTTGAGCAACTTAAGGTCAAGGCAACAGCTACAAATGACGATGAGGATGACGCATGATTGGACTCCTTGTCTTAGCCATTATGGCTTGGAATTTCTACATTGGCTACCGTCGAGGCCTCTTTATGCAAGCTTATTACGTGGTTTCAGTCATTATCGCCATGTGTGTGGCGGCCTATTTCTACCGGTCGCTAGGAGAGGCTATCAATCTTTGGGTACCTTATACCAATCCAACCAAGGATGCCAGTATAGCTTTCTTTAAAGATCAGAACATCTTTTCACTTGACCGTGTCTATTATGCGGGTGTTGCTTATTTTGCTATCTACTGTATAGCCTATTATGGCTTACGCTTTCTTGGTATTTTCTTCCATTTTGTGAGAATTGAGCGACTTGATCAGAGACATTACCAAGTGGTGGGTGGGGTCTTGGCCACCTTAGTGAGTCTTGTGCCTTTGACTATGTTGGGGAATATTCTTGCGACTGTTCCTATGAACAACATTCAAACGCTCTTGTCATCGAGCTGGGTTTTACGTATCTTGATTAATGGCTATTTTCCAGTTAGTCAGATTATCCAGCATTTGTGGACAAGTGTGATATAGAAAATAGAAGTCTTCCTTGATTAAGGGAGACTTTTTTGTTCTTTGTTTTGGTAGGATATGAAAAAGACCGGACACAAGGTCTCAGTCTTTCTTAACTATTTTTACCCTAAGGTTGCAATGGTACATCCGGAACCACCGGCACTTTGTGGGGCATATTCAAAACTTTTAACATGGCGATGACGGCGGAGATATTTGGTAACAGCATCACGGATGACACCTGTACCAATACCGTGGATGATGTCCACCTGACTCATGTTATTAAGTAGGGCTTGGTCAATAAAGGCATCAAGCTCTTGCATGGCTTCTTCGTAACGTTTCCCACGAAGGTCTAGACGGGCACGAGGACCGCCAGATGACTTTTTGGCTTTTTTAACCACGTTAATCTGTTTCTTCTTAGGTTGTTGGGCTTCCGCTTGGGCACGAACAAGAGTGAATTCATCCGCCTTGAGTGTCATCTTGATGAGACCTACCTGGGCTTCCCAGTTACCATTTTTGGCTTGACTGGTAAGGGTACCACGTTGACCATAGGCGGTAACAATGATATCATCTCCGATACGAGGGGCACGCGCAGCCTTTTCTTTCTTGGCCTTACGAAGGACTTTATTCTTAGAGAGGTCCACTTGAGGGGCAAGTTTCTTGAGTTTTCCTTTGGCGTCGATAACTTCATGAGGCTTGAGTTGACTCTTATCGTGGAGATTTTTGAGAATACTATCGCTCTCAGCCAAAGCTGTATCCACCATCTCTTGAATTTCTTTCTGAGCCTTTTCGAGTTCCTTGTCGTACTCATGGGAGAATTCATTATAGAGTTTCTTGACCGCACGGTTGAATTTAAGGTTTTCTTGCTCAACGTCCTTGATGTGCTCCAGACGTTTTTGTGTTTCCACAGTTTGGGCTTCAAGTTGCTCGATGATACGGTTGACATCACTATCAGTATCCGTGAGGTTTTCTGCTTCCTTGACAATAATCTCATTCAAGCCGAGGCGACGAGCGATTTCAAAGGCGTTAGAGCGACCAGGGACACCCTGCATAAAACGATAGGTAGGGCTTAGAGTTGCTGTGTCAAACTCCATACTAGCATTTTCCACATGTTGCGTCTCAATCCCATAGGCCTTAAGCTCAGGATAGTGAGTAGTAGCCATGGTCTTAATCTGACTCAAACGGAGGTGCTCTAGGATTGCCATGGCTAGACTAGCCCCTTCCTGAGGGTCAGTACCAGCCCCAAGCTCATCGACCAAGACAAGACTGTTGTTGTCGGCAGCATCCAAAATCTCGACAATGTGGGTCATGTGACTAGAGAATGTTGACAAACTCTGTTCGATAGACTGTTCATCTCCGATGTCCGCAAAAATCTCTTGGAAAATGGCCACACGACTGCCCTTATCAGCCAAAATTGGAAGACCAGATTGAGCCATCAGTTGTGCTAGTCCTAGAGTTTTAAGCATGACCGTTTTACCACCGGTATTGGGACCTGTGATGACAATGGCTGTGAGGTCCTCATCAAATCTCAAATCGTTGGCTACTGGATTGATCAAAAGTGGGTGACGAACGTTAAGCAGTTGGAGTGTTTGGTTGTCACTAATCTTTGGAATAACCGCCTTCTTATCCTGGAGATAGAGGTATTTCCCACGAATAAAGTCCATGTGGCCCAAAATCCAAGCGTTGTTGGCGATAGCAGCAGCTTGTGGACGGAGTTGATCAGACAGTTCATGCAGGATGCGGGCCATCTCATGGCGTTCGTCTGCACGTAATTGTGTAATTTCTTCGTTAAGCTGGATAACGGCGCGTGGCTCGATATACACTGTGTTTCCAGAGCTTGAGATGTCATGCACAACCCCAGTAATACGGTTACGGTAGGTATTTTTGACAGGCAGCACTGAACGACCATTACGACTAGCAATCAAACTCTCAGCCAACATGTGGCCAGATTTCTTGAGAATGTCTTGCAAGGTCTGGCGAATGGCATCATCACAAGATTTGAGTTGACGACGGATATTTTGCAACTCAGGGCTAGCAAAATGCTCAATGAAACCACCGTCATTGATGCTTTGAAGACTGCCTTGTAGACTTGGGAAGGCCTCAATCTTTTCGAAAAGACGTTTTAGAGCGACGAGCTCAACATTTTCAAGGTCAGCGTAGAAGCGACCAAGGTCAGCTGAAGCTTGCAGCACCTTCTTGATGGCAATAAGCTCCTGAATGTTGAGGTCAGCATCCAATTCCAAGCGACGCAAGGGTTCAGAAATATCTCGCAAGCTACCAATGGCAAAGCCGTGGTGTTCTACGAGAATCTCTGCCATTTCTTGGATTTCTGTAAATTGATTTTGAATTCTCTCTGGATTGGTCATAGGCACCAAGTCACGTAACTCCGCCTGAGCCTGTTCGGTCTGCAGGTATTCTGTGAACTGGTCCTTGACCTTGTTAAATTCTAATTGGTCTAAAATCTTTGTGTTCATAGCTTCTATTATAGCACATTTGCCTATGGGGCGTGGAGGTGGGAAATGCCTGAGGTCGTTTTATGAGCGGACTCTTGTCATCAGATGTTGACTAGCTATTTTTACAAAAGAGTCTCCCTAAAATAAGAGGTTTTCAATTAAAACCAATGCTCTCATCTATGCTATAATAAACCTATGACTAATCAGAAAAAATTACTCCTAATTGACGGTTCATCCGTTGCCTTTCGTGCCTTTTTCGCACTTTATAATCAAATTGACCGTTTTCGTAACAATAGTGGCCTTCATACCAATGCCATTTATGGCTTCCACCTCATGTTGGACAACCTGCTTGAGCGTATCCAACCGACTCATGTCTTGGTAGCCTTTGATGCGGGTAAAACAACTTTCCGTACAGAGATGTTTGCGGACTATAAGGCTGGTCGTGCCAAGACTCCAGAGGAATTCCGTGAGCAGTTTCCTTATATCCGTGAGATGTTGGCTGCACGTGGTATTGCCTATTATGACCTGGCTCAGTATGAGGCAGACGACATTATCGGTACCTTGGCTAAGATGGCTGAAAATACCAGTGAGGACTATCAAATTACTGTTGTCTCTGGGGATAAAGACTTGATTCAGCTGACTGACGAAAACACAGTCGTTGAGATTTCGAAGAAAGGTGTGGCTGAGTTTGAGGCCTTCACACCCGACTACCTCATGGAGAAAATGGGGATTACCCCAGCGCAATTCATCGACCTCAAGGCTCTCATGGGTGATAAGTCCGATAATATTCCAGGAGTTACTAAGATTGGTGAAAAGACTGGTCTCAAGCTCCTCTTGGAACACGGTTCTCTTGAAGGTATCTATGAGCATATTGATGAGATGAAGAAGTCCAAAATGAAGGAAAATCTTATCAATGACAAGGAACAAGCCTTCCTCTCTAAAACACTGGCGACCATTGATACCCAGTCTCCTATTGAAATTGGCCTAGATGATACAGCCTTTACGGGACCTGACCTTGAAAAATTGGCAGCCTTTTATGACGAGATGGGCTTTGTTCAGTTTAAAAATGCCCTTGGTGGCGAGGCTGTGCTAAAAGATTTTGATGTGGCCTATACTGAGCCAAGCCAAGTGACAGCGGATCACTTCAGCCCTGATGATTTCTTTTATTTTGAAATCCTTGGTGAGAATTATCATACGGAGCCTATCATCGGTTTTGCATGGGGTAACGACAAGCAGATTTATGCGTCTACAGATACTGATCTACTCAAATCAGACGCCTTCCAGGCAACTCTTTCTAAAGCTGTTAATATCTACGATTTCAAGCGTAGTAAGGTCCTTTTGAGTCATCTAGGTATTGACTTGCCGACGGCTAATTTTGATGCACGTCTGGCTAAGTATCTCCTCTCAACCGTTGAGGACAATGAATTGTCAACCATTGCCCGTCTCTATACAGACTTGCCGCTTGAAACAGATGAAGTGGTCTATGGTAAGGGGGCTAAACGTGCCGTTCCTGAAAAAGAGGTCTTGCTCAGCCACCTAGCTAAAAAAGTCAAGGTCCTTCAGGTAGCTAAACCTGTCATGCTTGAAAAATTGGCTGAACACGGCCAATCAGAGCTTCTCTTTGATATGGAGTTACCACTGGCAAATGTGCTAGCTAAGATGGAAATCGCTGGTATTAAGGTTAAGGGACAAACCCTTAACGAGATGGCAGTGGAAAACCAAGTGGTCATCGATAAATTGACCCAAGACATCTACGAGATGGCTGGTGAAGAGTTCAATATCAACTCGCCTAAACAGTTGGGTATCATCCTCTTCGAAAAGATGGGACTACCTTTGGAATACACTAAGAAAACCAAGACCGGTTACTCGACAGCTGTTGATGTCCTTGAACGTTTGGCACCAATTGCTCCAATCGTAGCTAAGATTTTGGAGTACCGCCAAATCACCAAGCTTCAGTCTACCTATGTCTTGGGGCTTCAGGACTATATTCTTGAGGATGGCAAGATCCATACACGTTATGTGCAAGATTTAACACAGACAGGTCGCCTCTCATCAGTGGATCCAAACTTGCAAAATATCCCTGTTCGCCTGGAGCAAGGCCGTCTCATCCGTAAGGCCTTTGTCCCATCGACTGAGGACGCAGTGCTTTTAAGCTCGGATTACTCACAGATTGAGTTGCGCGTGCTTGCCCACATTTCGGGAGATGAGCATTTGATTGCAGCCTTTAAAGAGGGGGCAGATATCCATACCTCTACAGCCATGCGTGTTTTTGGCATTGAAAAGCCAGAGGATGTCACACCTAACGATCGTCGTAACGCCAAGGCTGTTAACTTCGGTATCGTTTATGGCATTTCTGACTTCGGCCTTTCTAACAACCTTGGCATTAGCCGTAAAAAGGCCAAGGAGTATATCGACACCTACTTTGAGCGTTATCCTGGTATCAAGGCCTATATGGATAATGTGGTTCGTGAGGCCAAGGATAAGGGTTATGTAGAAACCCTCTTCCATCGCCGTCGTGAGTTGCCAGATATCAATTCTCGTAACTTTAATGTTCGCAACTTCGCAGAGCGTACAGCCATCAACTCGCCTATTCAGGGAAGTGCTGCTGATATCCTCAAGATTGCTATGATTAACTTAGACAAGGCTTTGGTAGAAGGTGGCTATAAAACTAAGATGCTCCTCCAAGTGCATGATGAAATCGTCCTTGAGGTGCCAAACGATGAACTTGTAGCGATGAAAGCCTTGGTTAAAGAAACCATGGAAGCTGCAGTCGAACTCGCTGTCCCACTCATTGCAGATGAGAATGACGGCCGCACATGGTATGAGGCAAAGTAAAACATGAAAGAAAATTTTCCATTTACCTACTTTCTCTTGCGTTACATGCTAGGATTCCTGGCTGTTGTCCTAGGTATTGTAGCAGTATTGGTGATTATCACCTACTTTATGACCAAGTAGAAATAGACAGATGAAAGCTGGACTGAGGTCCAGCTTTTTTGCCTATTGAAAACCACCAGCTATGCTAGTGGTTCCGAAAAGTTTTTAACGATGTATCAAAAAAGTTCCCCTAAAGTGTTATATTAGATAGGGTTTCCCGACCAGTAGCTAATATACTAATGAGACTTGCTAGTCGGGTCAGCTAGCAAAGGTGGTGCTGAATCGGTGGTTTTTTAAGCCTTGGCCGGTAGCAGAGGCTTTCATCCGAAGAGCAAGTCACAAGTTCTAATCTATGAACTTAGAAAGGAAGGAATAACTTAGAACAGCTCTCAAATAAATTTGGAATAAACATTTCTAATTTTAGTTATATAATTAAATTGATTAATCGTTAACCTTTATTTTATAATTAGATAAACAAATTTGAATTTCTGGAGTAGTAGTGCAATGAAAAAGGATAAATATAAGAATTTGATTTTCGCATATACGGTTTTATATACATTTGTAACGGTGCTAAACAGCATTTTGTATTTATATAACGGAATATATGAGGATCCGAGCGGAAACTGGCACGAAATAGACAGAGCAATCATAGTTTTAATAGGTGTAGTGGCATATGCTCTTGTTACAGAGCTGGTTATAAAGCCTATGGTTCTAAGATATGCAGTTTCGTACATACCGACAGTTTTACTTGCATTTTTTTATGTATGGTCTACGAGCTTTAGAGAAAATTTAGCTCAGTCCGCGTATATGGACGTCTGGATAAATTTCACGTCTATGTTCGTTATATTTTGTATAGTCCATTTTATTGTGTACAAATGTAGAAAAAAGAAAGGGACAATGAAGTAAACTAATTCCAATTTATAGAATTGTATACGGCAAAGGTAGCAATTGAATATGGTAAAATTACTGATGGCTTTTTTAAAGCAGGACTTGTACCAAAAGAAGTTGGTCCTGGAGGTGGAACATTGTCGTTTTTACCCAAAGGAGTACCTTTGACTGGTTCTGTAATGTCATCACCTAATGAGAAAGTAGACGATCAGTCAGATAAAAGTAAGGATCGTATCTGGGGTGGGCAGTCGCTTTATGGCACCACTGACGACAGTTACTTCTTCTACAAGGTAGATTAATAATTCACAAGCTGAAACTGAAACGTTTCGGCTTTTTTGTTTTCTCCATAGTGACATTTATGTCACTATTTTTTATTGGCTCACTTACCTATAATAAAAGCATAACTGAGAACAGCGACAGGAGTTCTTAATAAAAAGGAGTGTCGTATTATGATTGAATTTTTGATGTCAAAAAATGTGACTTATTTGGAATTGTTTTATATCTTTCTGGGAGTAGTTCTTTCAAAGGTATACCTTGCTTTGCATGGCCGGAAGCACAATAAACTTGATGCATAAGAAAAAGGGTAGCACTCAATGCTATCCTTTTTTGCTGTCTTCATAAGTTTTAATCATTTTCTTCTGTGGTGTGGCCATTGGGAACTGGTCGAAGTCCTCAGCCGCTACCCAGCATAGCTCCTTATCGGTAGTGAGTTTGTCGTCATTAACGCTACCTTCTACCATCACGATGGTCCATTTTTGGTGGCTGAAGGTATGTTTTACAGGTGTAAAATCATTGTTCGTCCACTCTGGTTTAAGGGCATAATTTTCCTCAAAAATAGCCTTTTGAGAGACTGTCTCGAGAATACTATCATCTTTTTCAAAAAGTCTGAGTTGTTGGCCAATAAAGTCCGTTTCCATGATAGGAAAGGACCAGAAACCACCTAGCAGACGTCCCTCGATATTTTTTTCGAGCAGAAATTCACCCTTTGCATTTCTGATAATAAAAGCCTGAATTTGCATAGGTTTAGGCTTCTTCTTAGGCAATTTGATAGGGTACTTGTCATAAGTTCCGTTGAGATAGGCTGCACAGAAAAAGCGAATAGGGCTTTCGTCGGGTCTTGGATTTTTAGCTGATTCGATATCGGTCCCAAGGTCCATAAGCGCCTGATTAAAGTCCCCTGGACGGTCAGGGTCAATCAAAATGTCCATAATCGCTTGAAAAATCTTACGATTTTTGGCGTCTCCGATATCGTAGTTGACCTCAAAGAGACGGGCCATAACTCGCATAACATTACCATCAACAGCGGGCTCTGGGAGTCCAAAAGCAATGCTAGAAATAGCACCAGCAGTATAGGGTCCGATGCCCTTGAGTTTGGCGATGTTTTCATAAGTATCTGGAAACTGACCATTAAAATCATTCATGATTTGCTGCGCAGCCTTTTGCATGTTTCGGACACGTGAATAGTAACCTAGCCCCTCCCAAGCTTTGAGAAGCTTCTCTTCTGGAGCTTCAGCCAAATCTTTAACTGTTGGGAACCAGTCTAAAAAGCGCTCGTAATAGGGAATGACAGTCTGAACCTGTGTTTGTTGTAGCATGATTTCACTAACCCAGATATAATAGGGATTTTTAGTTCTACGCCACGGTAGGTCTCGTTTCTCTCGATCGTACCAGTTCAGGAGGGTACGACGAAAAGAGGCGATTTTCTCAGCATCCCACATGACAATGCCGTATTCTTTTAAATCTAACATATCTCTATTGTAGCAAAGAAATCTTTTTTCAAAAAATTATGCGTTTTTCTGTTAAAAAGATTGACAAAAGTAAGCGTTTACATTATACTAAGAGTGTAAAGAAGATAAGGATTCATCAAGGAGGTAAAAGCCATGGTGAGAGTCAATATTTCAAGGTACAAAAACGGAGACTAAGATCTCTAAACAAAACAGTAGGCAAAACAAATAACTTTACCAATCATCTCTGAGGAGCGTGACCGCATGACAGTAGGGCGTTACAAGAACGGAGATTAATTCAGTCGCATAAAATAGCTACAAGGGAGTGATACCACCAGAAATCGA